>NZ_JBQQEZ010000002.1:0-256831 GCF_052258425.1 Psychrobacter sp. T6-4 | reverse complement strand
ACTTTGATCTTAAAGTCTAGATCGTAACGCATAAAATAACCCCCATAAGTGGTGTCCAACTTATGGGGGTCAGTTCAATAAGTATAGTGGCTTTTTTTATCTTCAAGGTTTTGATGTAGGTAAATGCATTAATAATCGACAAGCGCATCAATGACGGAAATGACGCATACCTGTAAAGACCATAGCGATACCATGCTCATTAGCTGCGGCAATAGTCTCGTTATCACGCATAGAGCCACCAGGCTGAATGATAGCAGAGATGCCTACTTCTGCCGCATTATCGATACCGTCACGGAACGGGAAGAACGCATCAGAGGCCATGACAGCGCCTTTTGTAGCCAATCCTGCGTGTTCTGCTTTTATAGCGGCAATGCGAGCAGAGTTGACGCGGCTCATCTGACCTGCACCTATGCCGATAGTACGCAAATTTTTGCCGTAGACGATAGCATTTGATTTGACGTATTTAGCGACATTCCAAGTAAATAGTAAATCAGCGATTTGCGCCTCAGTAGGTTGTACATCAGTCACCAGTTGTAGTTCACCTGCACTAATAATCCCTGAGTCTTGCTCTTGTACCAACAGGCCACCGTTCACGCGCTTGTAGTCAAGCTGCGTACTAGAGCTATCTGACGCTTGTAGCGCGCCGCAGACCATGACGCGGACGTTTTTCTTGTTCGCTGTTACTTGTAGTACGCCATCTTCAATATTAGGAGCGATAATGACTTCGACAAACTGATTGTCGATAATGACTTTTGCAGCCGCTACGCTCAGTTCACGATTAAAGGCGATGATACCACCAAAAGAAGATTCAGGATCGGTACTAAAGGCCGTCTGATAAGCAGCGACTTGATCAGCATTAACCGCTACGCCGCATGGATTGGCATGCTTGACGATAACGCAAGCTGGTGCATTAAAGGCTCTAACGCACTCGAGCGCTGCGTCAGTATCGGCGATATTATTATATGATAACGCTTTGCCTTGTAATTGCTTGGCAGTAGCGATAGAAGCACCATTGGATGAAGACGCCTCAACATAAAAAGCTGCTTTTTGATGTGGATTCTCGCCGTAGCGCAAATCTTGCGCTTTTTCAAGCTGCACGTTTAGTGTACGAGCAAAGGTTTCAGGCTCTTGGTGCTCATTGACTCGGCTACCCAAAAAGTTAGCAATCATGCCATCGTACTGCGCGGTATGCTCAAACGCTTTTACCGCTAAATCATAACGTAGTGCTGAGCTGAGCTGAGGTCTATTACCAAGCGCTCCAAGAACGCGCTGATAGTCCGCTGGATCAGTAATTATACCTACGTGAGCATGGTTCTTGGCCGCCGCTCGTACCATAGTAGGACCGCCAATATCGATGTTTTCGATAGCGTCCGTCATCGAAACATTGTCACGGGCAATCGTCTCAGCGAAGGGGTAGAGGTTAACCACTACTAGATCAATACGAGCGATATCATACTCGCTCATAACGTCGTCATCAGTACCGCGGCGACCCAAAATACCGCCGTGAATCTTGGGATGCAAGGTTTTGACGCGGCCATCCATCATCTCAGGAAACTTAGTATAGTCAGAGACCTCAGTGACAGCAACGTTGTGCTCTTTTAGCAAACGATAAGTACCACCAGTCGAGAGCAGACCAAACCCTGCTTGTAGCAAACCTTGAGCGAATTCGACGATATTGGATTTATCAGAGACGGACAATAGGGCAAGCGGTGTTGTACTCATAAAAACAGTTCCATAAAAAAAGCCTGACAGTAGCGTCTGGCAAAATAATCATATCAAAATGACGAAGAGGGATCGGATAGACCTTAATTATAAGCTATATCTAGAATAATCAAAACATTAGTATTAAAGCGTTGACGTAACGATAGTTAACGTGTTGCTACCTAAAAGCGTCGACTAAATGCTTATTTTAAAGCGCTTACATCAAATTATGAGTTTTGAGCTTTTTACGTAGGGTGCCGCGATTAAGGCCTAGTATTTGTGCGCACTTTGATTGATTACCGCGGGTTTGTTCTAATACAACGCTTAACAGAGGGCGCTCAACTTCTTTTAAGATAAGCTCATAGAGGTCTGTGGGTATATCATCGCCAAGCGTTACAAAGTATTGACGTACAACGCGCTCGACATGCATACATAAAGGCTCATGCGTCTCTTGTGCTTGCAGATAATCTGAGGTGTGGGCAAAACGGTTGGCATGATCTGGTATTTGAGGTGCCATAAAGTGATGTCCTTTACGTTAATATGAGGATAGCTACCCACAAGCCATGATAATTTATGATTAATATCAGGGCTAATAAATAGGCTCAATGGTTACTGTGCTGATTTGCTGATTGTCTATAGGTACAGTGAACCACAATTGCTTTTGGCCTTGTACTGCTAGCTGATTTTGTGGGCTTAGCAAATAATCGTCAGGCGCGGCAATAAAGGCGCCGATGAGCTTGTCTGAGCCGTAAAGACTTACCCTAAGACTTGGTAATAGCTGACTTTGACTGCTTTGATTGTTTAAAGTCGCTCGTATATCACTATAGGTACCTGAATCGTTGAGCTGGCTTGAACGATGAGTAATATCTGTTATCGCCAATTGGCTTAGATCAGCATTGGGTAGACTACAAGCCGCAACCGCGCAAATCTTTTGTAAACGCTGTGCATAAATAGGATCCTTTACTAAAGTATCCACATTAAAAATAACATATTGCGCTAATAAAAGAAGCACTAAAGCTAAGCTGCCAGCTGTCCACAGCAAGATAGCCATTGACGTTCGAGAGCTTGTTTGCATGGTTTGATGACGCTCTAGCGGTTTATTCGCTAACTCAAAACCATCATTCGCGTCGCCCTCTTCTCCAAAAGGCACGCCCATATCGATAAGAAGCTGCGAGAGATCAGTATCGTTTTGATGCTGATTGTCGTCTTCACTCTCTTCTGCTAATAGCTGCTCTAACCAAGCATTATCTGCGCCGTCGCTCTTATCAAGAGAACGATTATCAAAAGTATGGTCGTTCTCTAAGCCCGTATTATTGGTAGCACTAGAGTTGACAGTGCTTTTCTTTAAGGCCACTTGAGTATCAGTATCAAAGTCAGTAAGCGTCCCTTCATCATTCAACAAAGTATGAGCTGTATTATTGTCTGAATCTGCGACACTATCATCAAATAACTCTGGCTCAGATGATGTCTCAAGCAGTGAGGACGCGTCGCTGCTACTCACCGGTTTAGACCATGGCTCCATATTCTCTAGCATATAATCTAGAGAATCATACTCTGAGGTTGTAGCGTGTGCTCCTTGAGCCTCATCTTGTATTAAACTATCGATGGTCTGACTGTTTAAAGGTATAGAATCTGATAGTGAATGACTGTCAAAAGTAGCTACAGACAGATTATCGCTAACTCTAAAACTACGAGAACATTGATTACAAACAATTTTCGCATCTTCTTTATTTAACTGATTTTGATGCAAATGAAAATGAGCACCGCAATAAGGGCATTGAGTATTTATAGGCGTAGTCATATGCTCAAATCCAAAAAGGTACAATTATCAATATCGCATTGCCAAGGGTTCAAAGTTAGCTAAAGTATTTTTAGAATGAAATAGCTAAGCACTTGGCAGTGCCAATCTCAAATAATGCACCTATCGTAACAGATGTAATCAGATGTTACTAGTCTGTAAACGTGCCTGAGAGTCGCTGCCAGTGTTGATCTTCTTGAGCGCTAAAAGCATGCTTTGGATCAAGTTTGAAATAGGGCTGGTAAGCGTCGCTCACCTGCTCAGTTTGTGATTCAATAAGTCCTGCTAGGACTATGCGGCCCTGTTTAGTGATTAAGGTTGCAAAATAAGGTGCTAGGCTAATGAGGGGCTTTGCCAAAATATTGGCGACAATAACGTCAACGGGCAAGACGTCATGCTGCGTGCAGTAGTCTCTAAAGTCCTCTGGTAAAAAAGCTTGCAGACGCTCGCCAACTTGGTTGCGTTCGGCATTTTGGTTGGTTGCAAGTACCGCTTGCGGATCTATATCAACTGCATACACTTGGCGCGCACCTAACAGCAAAGCGGCAATACCTAAGATACCTGACCCGCAGCCATAATCGATCACAATGTTGTCTGTTAGGTTTTGCTCTGTGAGCCAGTCAAGGCACAAGCGCGTGGTAGCATGATAACCTGTACCAAAGGCCAGTCCTGGATCCATAATAATATTAATTGCGTCAGGATTTGGCGGCTTAAGCCAGTTGGGGACGATCCATAGGTTGTTCGCGCATTCAATAGGGTGATAGTTGACCATCCACTCGCGTTCCCAATCCTTATCATCGACACGACTCAACCAGATTCGGCTGGCATGTACTTGTGCGGCGATCTCATGGCTCAATTGTTCAAGTACTTGACGATCACCAATGGGAGTCGTAGCATCAAATAGCCCGGTTAATATGACCTCATCCCACAGTGGCGACTCGCCAGGGAGAGGTTCAAACAAAGGCTGATCACCGGCGTCATCTAAAGCGATAGATAATGCGCCTGCCTCTAGTAAAAGGGATTCTGCCAAATCGACATTTGCTTTTTCGCACTGTAAATGCAGTTGTTGCCATGCCATAACGATAACCTTGATAAGTGATAAAATAAAATATAAGTCTTGAACATAGCGTTAGTTATCGAAGTGCTCTTTGCGCCTCATTGATAACGCGTGCGTTGTTTTGTAGTTGACCTGAACGCAAGATGATCTGCCACAGGGCACGGCGCCGCGTGTCATCTTGCGAGACACTCAAACCGCGGCGTGCCATTGCTTCAGCTTTTCGCGGTTGATTCTTTTTGAGGGCCACTTGCGCTAGATAAAAGTACACCGCAGATGATCTAGGCGCTAAGCGCTGCGCACGAGTGAAGCTGTTTTCAGCTGCGGTTAGATCGTTGGCTCTGAGCTGATTGGTACCATTTTGCATCAAATTGCGAAAAGCGGGCAGGTCGCTATTACTACTACTGGTAGCGCGGCTTTGCTGCTGCGAGTTTGCTCGTGCGCGCTCTAACAAATCACCGTGCGAAGGCACTATCGGCGGCGTGACCTCACTGGTGCGCGGCGGCGTAATAATGATCTCTTCACGATAAGGCTCCGGTATTGGTTGATAGGGAGGAATGGTGTAAGCATCATTGCTCGGACTTGACGGTATATTTTGCTGAGGCTGAGGCTGAGGCTGAGAGTCTGGTGCAGGCGGGTTATAAGGCTCTATAGGGTAACTATCGTCAGTCGTGCTATCGTTGCTAGCAGGCGACATTACAACAGTAGTTGTGCGTTCGGTTGCCGTCGTCGAGGGCGCAGTCTGACAAGCACTTAGAGTAAGTGTCCCTGTCAAGAGACCAAGCATCAGCACAGAGGACGATAATGTGCGTTGATGCTTGCTAGTAGTAGACTGTTGAGCGAATAACAACATATTAAGCCTCTTATACCAAAGCGTGTTTAATCATTATGTAAGGTGCCAGCGATTCAATTAAATGTGGCTACCTGTTCATATAATAGTTAAAACCATTCAAGGGCGCGATCGTACCAAGTGTCATCACGTACTTCGCCGTCACCATCGTTTGCGTTTGAATCGTTTGCGTCTGGATCTATGGCTTGACCGTCAGGGATGTCTAAGCCTTCACGGCGACGCTGATCAGCTATTGAGCTTTGCTCATCTTGGAATTGAGTCTGCTCACGCGCGCGTTCTTGCTGATAAAGCTCAAGGGCGCAGCTGCTAGCCTCCTCAGGCAAGTAGGCGGACATTACAGGCAGATAGCGCGCATTAGCACAGCGCTCGTTTGAGAGTTTGCCTGAGTTGTTCTCAAGCCATAGCCACTCAATACCCTCAGGCTCTGGCATCGATACTGGCGTAAGTTTAAGCCGATTCATATAATCAACCCATACAGGTAACGCGCCAGTTCCGCCGCTAAGCCCAATAGGCTTATTGTCATCGCGTCCTACCCAAACGACGCTGACATAGTTACCGCTATATCCTGCAAACCAGGCATCGCGATAATCATTGGTAGTACCTGTCTTACCCGCCAAATTAAGGTCGCGGCCTAAAGATTGCGCGCGCCTAGCGGTACCGCTTTTGACTACTTCTTGCAAAGCGTAGTTGGTCAGATAATTGGCCTCAGGCGGTATGCTACGCTGGGTGTTGAGTCCAGTACGTTGCAAAATGCGTCCGCGATCATCGATGACGGTGCGAATACTATGAATAGGGGTGCGAAAGCCACCAGTTGCAAAGACTTGATAGACGCCAAGCATATCCATCGGACTAAGATTGACTGAGCCTAACAGAGCTGAGGGATAAGTGGGGATTTTTTCTTTAATGCCCATGCGCTGCAGTTGTTTGGCAAAGGTGCTAACACCAAACTCCATACCCAAACGTACCGCACTTTGGTTATAAGACTGAGCCAGCGCTGTGGTCAAAGGTACATAGCCATGATCACGACCATCGTAGTTTTTGGGGTTCCAATCGCTACCATCTCCCAAATTTACAGTAACAGGCGAGTCATCAACTGAGCTGGCTAGATTATAGCGCCCACTCTCAAGCGCGGTCATATAGATAATAGGTTTAAGAAGTGAGCCAACTTGACGCTTGGCATCTACCGCGCGGTTAAAGCCTGTAAATTCGCTGCCGCTACCGACGACCGCCACCAGCTCGCCTGTCTCAGGGTTAGCACTAACTAGAGCGCCTTCTAAGTCCTTGGCTTTACTGCTACTACGGCGCAGTTCTCCAAGCTTTTTATCAACGGCTTTGTCTGCTGCCAATTGAGTGATAGGGTCAAGGGTGCTGATGATAATAAGACCTTCGTTTTTGAGGTCATCAGGGTAGTAGACGTCATTGAGCTCACGTTTGACGATATCCAAAAAGTCAGGGAATTGGCTTTTGCCTTCCACAGGCTTATCTACAACGCCCAAAGGTCGCTTAAGCGCAGCGTCATAATCCTCTTGACTGATCGAACCCATGGTAAGCATATTGGCAAGCACGGTGTCACGGCGTGCTTTGGAGTCATTGGGGTGGCGGCGCGGGTTATAGACGCTTGGCCCCTTTGCCATACCTACTAGCATAGCTTGCTGATCAACGCGTAGCTCATTGAGCGGCTGATTAAAATAAAACTGCGAGGCCAGACCGAAACCATTAATAGAGCGATTACCATTTTGGCCTAGGTAGATCTCGTTAAGATAGGTCTGGAGTATCTCATCTTTGCTATAATGTAGCTCAAGCAGTACCGCCATAAGCGCCTCATTAGCTTTACGCTTCATGGTGCGATCTGAATTGAGATAAAAGTTTTTGATGAGCTGCTGGGTAATGGTCGAGCCGCCTTGCATGGAGCCGCCAGAGAAGTTATTGAGTACAGCACGGGCGATACCGCGTACCGAGACGCCTTTATGCTCATAAAAACTGCGATCTTCGGTAGCGATTAAGGCATCAATCAACGGCTGCGGCACTTGATCGAGCGAGACTACCAAGCGATCTTCGTTACTATCAGGGTAGATACCACCGATATTGACAGGCTCTAGGCGAATGATGCCCGTCTTGGCAGGAATGGTACTTTGTACCGATTCGATCTTACCGCCTGATAACGTCATTTTGATGACTTGCTCGGCATCTACATCATTTGCACTATAAGTAAATCCACGCGTATGGATAAAATAGGTATTACCTGACCTATGATAAGTACCTGTGCGATCATAAGCTTGGTTACTAGTATAGTTAAGCAGCTTAAGCCAAGTTGTCATCGTCTCTCTATCAACGCTTGCGCCTTGGTACAATTCAAGGGGCTGCGAGTATACTTTGGCAGGTATATCCCAGCGCTTACCCTCAAACTTGCTGGTAATGGTGCGATCAAGCTTGACAAGATATAGGGCCAGTAGCACCATGCCTGCGATAATAACAATAAGCAAAAGACTACTAAATACCAAGCCGCGCTGCGTATTTGGCAAAGCGTTTAAATGAGTTTTGGCTGGCTGTGATAGATTAACTTTAGATTTTTGCACTGATGGCGCACCATTTTGAGATAAAAAACTGCCTCATAATGACGTAAATTGACATGTTTTTCAATCTATCATCACTACCGCTAGGATATGTTAATAATAAACGCATAGTCATGAGGACAAAATTGATGACTATACTGGCTTTTAAAGCGGCGACTAAGTGCCATATAAGATTAGATGTTGTATAAAACTGGATGTTATATAACCTTAAGCGTTATATCAAATTAAGATAGCAACTTGTCATACCAGTTATGATGATTTTTTTGTGAATTAGTGCAGGCTTAATCAATACTTTGATGACTGATAAACGTTTGCCTAAAGGGTAGGGTATCGGTCATTCTTTATTTAAAGGAAGTAAGCGAAGCTATGTCTAGTGATTTTTCTTCGTCCGTGTCTACGCTGCCGCGCGCCACTGATCCTTATGATGATTCGATCACTCAAGGACTTGTGTTGCCCATAAAGGGTCATTGCTTTCATTGCGGCGATCGCCTGCCGCGTCCGCCATTTTTTAGTAAGGTATTAGGCGAGCCTCGCGAGATGTGCTGCATGGGCTGTCAGCTCGCTAGCCAAAGCATTGTCGAAGCTGGACTTGAGCAATATTATCTAGATCGCTCAGAGATCAATCGTACTGCCAGCTTGCCCACACAAATGACGCGCCTTGAAGCCTATGATCATGAGGAGATTAAGTCGCAGTTCGTGTATGCGCAGGACGGATTATCGGTCGCTGAATTATCAGTCAACAATTTACGCTGCGCCGCTTGTACTTGGCTTATTGAGTCGCGCTTGTTTGAGCTTGACGGTGTGAGCCGCTGTCAGGTCAACCTCACCAATCAGCGCATGCGCGTGGTATGGGATGAGAGCAAATTACCCATCAGCCGCATCCTCGCTACTATCAATGCCATAGGCTATGAAGCCAAACCCTATCGGCAAGACACCCACGAGGCGATGCTCGCCCGCCATAATAACAAGATGCTGCTTAGATTGGGTATCGCAGCACTTGGCGCTATGCAAGCAATGATGTACGCAGTAGCGTTATATTTTGGCGAATACAGCGATATGCTCGTATTTCAGCGTGACTTTTTGCGCTGGGTGTCCCTTTTTGTCAGTATTCCTGTATTTTTCTATGCTGGCGTGCCTTTTTTTACCTCGGCATGGTCGGCGATACGCGCGCGTCAAGTTAATATGGATGTGCCCGTTAGCGTCGCCCTTATCGTTACTTTTTTTGCCAGTTTATATGCCACTGTCACAGGGCAAGGGGAGACCTATTATGACTCGGTCAGTATGTTTATCTTTTTCTTATTGGCAGGGCGTTACATCGAGCATAACGCGCGCCTAAAAGCGGCGACTATGGCTAATGATTTAGTGGTGGTTGAGCCGATACTGGTCAAAAAGATTGCTGAAGATAAACACTCCGTGCAGATTATTTTGGAGCAAATAAAATCAGAATCAAATGACCTAAAGATAAGTCAAAGTGACAAGATAGAGGCAAATGCAGAAAAATCTGATATCGTAAATAACAGTTTAAGCTCGCCAAGTTTTATGCAAAGTATGGATGCCAGCGTCTATAAAGTGACCCAAAATATCGCACAAAAATGGCAACAAGCGCAAAACAGCTCAACAGAGTCAGAAGATCTAATAAATGATTGCGAAATGGTAACTGTCCATAGTTTGCAAGTTGGCGATATTATCATGATAGATGCTGGCGCTGAAATCATTAGCGATGGTATTTTGCTTAGTCAAACGGCGACGGTGTCACAAAGCCTGCTAACGGGTGAAGGCGATCTTATCACCAAGAACGCGGGTGAGTATGTCGTTGGCGGCGCGCAAAACGATAGTCAGCCTTTTGCCATGCTTGTGACCGCCCTACCAAAAGACAGTCAGATTGGGCTGATCGATAGGCTGATGAACCGAGCTATGAGTGAGAAGCCTAAACTTGCGCAGCAGGCTGATAAGCTTGCGCGTTGGTTTGTTGCACGCATTTTGATCTTGTCGGTCTTTGTCTTTATCGGCTGGTATATTGTTGACCCAAGTCAAGCGATATGGGCGACGGTCGCAGTACTCGTCGCTACCTGTCCTTGTGCGTTGTCTCTGGCAACCCCAATCGCGCTGACCGTAGCGACTAACCGCCTTGCCAGCTATGGCTTTTTGACCACGCGCGGGCATACCCTACAAACCTTGGCGGAGATTACTCACGTCGCTTTTGATAAAACAGGAACGCTCACTTATGGCAAACCTAATTTACTCAACATTGAACTATTAAATATCAGCACTAGTGTCAATACAGAGCAAAATGCACAAGAAGATAAGCTACTAGCCACTGCTGCCGCGTTAGAAGTAGGCAGCCGTCATCCTATCGCCCATGCGCTATTAACAGCGGCTCATCAATTGCATCTGCCTAATACTCAAAGCCTAACGCATTATCCAGCGGGCGGCGTGGAGGCGATAATAGAGGGGATGAAATACCGTATCGGGCACATCGATTTTGCTCTGGATAATGACAACATTAATAGCTTTGAGCCTGATCTCATTGCCAATAGGGCCAGCTCAGCGGTGGTCTTATCCGCGCAGCAAAGCCAGAGTTGGCAGCCGTTGGCCTGTTTTTATTTCAATGACAAAGTACGCGATACTGCAAAGCCTATGCTCGATAGTCTCAAGGCGCTGGGTATCGAGTCTGTAATGCTAACGGGTGACCCAAGCCCGCAAGCACTAAAGGTAGCCAATGATTTAGGTATGCGAGCGGCTTTTAACGGTCTATCGCCAACTGACAAGGTTGATCATATTCAGCGCTTGCAGGCAGATGGGGCTGTGGTGCTAATGATTGGAGACGGTATCAATGACGCGCCTGTACTTGCCGCCGCTGATGTCTCGACCTCGATTGCAGGGGCAGCAGATCTTGCGCAGGTCTCAAGCGATAGTATTATATTGGACGGTCAGATTGAGGCGATTGCTGCTGCTAAGCGTATCGCGGACAAAGCTGAGCGTATTATCAGACAAAACTTTCGCTGGGCACTTGGTTATAACGGTATTGTGCTTCTACCTGCTATCTTTGGCTATGTGCCGCCTTGGCTTGCCGCTATCGGTATGTCGCTAAGCTCCCTGCTTGTGGTGTTAAATGCGCTACGGTTAAAGCGGGCATGAGTTATAACGACTTAGCTTGATTAATAGCACGAAAAAACCGCCTCAATAAATGAAGGCGGTTTTTTATTTATACCCTTAATGATTTGAGATTAGTCTTGTAGATAGCTAAGCAGACGCATAAATTCGATATACATCCAGACTAAGGTCGCCAAAATACCAATACTAAATAACCACTCATAATCCTCAGAGATACCCATAGCAACGCCGCGATCAACGTTATCAAAATCGAGCAATAGGGTAAAAGAGGCAATAACGATAACGAACAAGCTAAAACCAATAGCGATAGCGCCGCCTTCAAACAAGAAGGGTAGGCTTGAGCCAAAGGCTAAAGACAATATCCACTGCGCGACATAAACGAGCATAATAGCAATAAGCGCCGAGGTCACAATAGAGCGAAACTTCTGCGTAACCTTAATAAGACCTGAGCGGTATAGACCTAACATAACCGCTGCCGTAACGAAGGTTGCACACATTGCGGTAACGGGTACGCTTGGGTACATTCGCATAAAGAACAGCGAAATACCGCCCAAAAAGATACCTTCTAATAGCGCATAGGGCACTGCAAAGGTTTTGGCCTTTTGCGGTTTAAAGGTAATAAAAATAGCTAAGCCGAAAGCTGCAAACATACTACCAAAGGCAGCCATTGTGATAAAGCCTTGTGACAAACCTGCCATAAGGGCATAAAAGAAAAAGCCTACGCCTGTAATGGCAGACAAACCGAGCAGTAAGCTGGTTTTTTGAATGACACCTTTGACGGTCATAGGCGCGCCGCCGATCGCAAGCTCTGCGCGACTGACAATAGGGTTGGCCATATATATATCCTTAATAAAAATATAAAATAAGATGTCAGCTACTTTAGCAAAACCGCTATTATTGTCAACTGTGTTTACGTGAGTGACAACAAGGCTTTGGGCGACTGTTAGCAGTCACACTTACCTGTTAGTGTTAACATCTTTTGTTTACTGAAACTTAGTTAATATATGGGGCCAATTACTACAGTTAACAACGATAGTGGCTAAAACATGCTAGTTTAAGCGCTCAATTGTCGCTATTATTGCAAGACCCCTTTTAACACATACCTTTTTAAAATGCCGAGTCGTTTTATGGAAAACTCAGCGCAGTCAGAGAGATTGCCACACCTACATGAGTCAGAGCTGTTTCATGCTATCAAAAACCCAGCGTTTAGGCGTATTGGACTTATGGGACGCGCCGGCAAGCGTAGCGTGACTCAGAGCCTGGTGCAGATTGCGCAGACTATTAATGAGATGAATCTTACGCTGATTATGGATGTACAAACTGCAAATCTGCCGACGCTTAATCTTGCCGATATTGAAAAAGTCAAAATTGTCAAACGCGGCCTTATCGGTGAGATTTGTGACTTGGTCATAGTGGTCGGCGGCGATGGCTCTATTTTGCATGCCGCAGAGGCACTCGCGCGTTATCGCGTCCCTGTTCTGGGCGTCAATCGTGGCCGGCTTGGGTTTTTAGCGGATGTCAAACCTAATGAAGCTGCCTTTAAACTGCGTCAAGTGTTGATGGGCGACTATCAGCTTGATCATAGGTTTTTATTGACGATGGAGATTCGCGAAGGGCGCGATATTATTCATCAGGATATGGCGCTCAATGATATCGTCTTGCATGCAGGTAAGTCGGTACATATGATAGACTTTCAGCTCAAGATCGACGGTCATGATGTCTATCGCCAGCATAGCGATGGCTTAATTGTCGCCACCCCGACAGGATCTACGGCGTATGCGTTGTCTGGTGGTGGGCCTATCATTCATCCGAGTATGGATGCGATATGTTTGGTACCCATGCATCCGCATACCTTATCGAGTAGACCGATTGTGGTGAGTGGGAATAGTGAAGTGTGTATTCGTATACACGAAGACAATCGCACCCAGCCTATGGTCAGCGCTGATGGCAAGGCCAGTTTGCCGCTCGATCAAGATCAGCGCTTATATATTCGCAAGCATCCTGACAAACTAACGCTACTGCATCCGCCAGGTTTTGATTTTTATGAAGCTTGCCGTACCAAACTACATTGGAACGTGCACGCCGAAGAGTTCAGTTTGGATCGTGACGACGACGATGATGACGAATTTACGGACTAAATGAGCTAAGCAAAGCGCTAAAATCTAAGCGAAGCGCTGAAATCTAAGCAAAAGCGCTAATCAGCAAACTACAAGCATAACCCTTGATTAAGAGTACAGATACGGAGTAGGCAAGATGGATAAACAAACGATATTAGCAACCTTAACACCTGAGGTGGTCGAGAGATTTAAGGTTGCCATTGAGCTTGGCAAATGGCCTGATGGTCGCGCGCTCAGTGACGAGCAGCGTCAGACCTGTATGCAAGCGGTAATGATTTGGGAGCACGAGCACCTACCGCCTGCTGAGCGCACAGGTTATATTCATAAGCCCATCAAAGATAATGGTGATGTCGTCGGCGCTGAATGTGACGTTGAGCATGAGCATCATTATCCTAATATGCCCAATCCTAAAGGTGCGATTCAACCAGTAAAGTTTCGAGATAAGTAGGATTTTAGAATAAAAAAAGCCACGCTATTTATAATAGCGTGGCTTTTTAATGGGTTACTGTCAAAACTGATAAAAACTACAGCGCCGTTGTATCAACACTTGGACGTACGGTTAATGGGTTTTTTTCCATCAAAAACCCTTGCCAGCCCCAATGCAAAAAATTACGAATATTGGCGTGATCAGTACCATTTGGTGTCGCTTGCACCTTTTCATAATGCTCGCCGAAGAGCTTTAGGGTATCAAGCTGGCTTAACTTATGATGCTTGGCAAAGCCAAAGACTTTAGCGCTACCTTCGTTTTCTCCAGCAGCATTGTGTACTTGACCATTAACAAAAGGCGCAGGCGCGTAGCGATAAAAATCATCAATGAAACTAATAACGTCATTAAATCCAATAGCCTTTTTACTCAAGCCATTAAGTAGCGCGGATACATCTGATTGGCGAATACTCATAAGGTGATGACCTCAAAACGGTTTAAAATTTTTATAGATAGCACTAGCAACTAGCGATTAAAATAGTCTTCATCGTCAAACGAAGGCGCAAAGTTGCCCTGTTCTAGATGCTGCATCTGCGACTGTACCGAGCGCTCATGCTGGATACGCTGGTAAATCTCTTCGCGATGTACAGCGATGTCTTTGGGTGCATTCACACCGATACGTACTTGATTGCCCTTGACGCCTAACACAGTCACACTAACTTCGTCACCGATCATTAGCGTTTCGCCCACGCGGCGTGTCAAAATTAACATGCGTCATACTCCTTATGTCACATGAACAAGTTATTGCCCATTGAGATATGTTTTAACAAGGTGCCACTGTAAAAAGTGACTATTGAAAGAACGAACCTCGCTCAAAACAATAGTATATAAAAACAATAGTCTATAAAAGTTGTTATCTACAGCAGCCGTAAAATAGATCTTTAGCCCAATTCAGTTCTCTATTATATGTGGCATGATAAGTAGTGTCACGGCTTTTAACAAAACTGCTAGGTAATATAACTAAAATACGGGTTAACCATAAAAATAGGGTCGATAAAGACCCTATGCAATATAAACTAATCAGCTACTCTCTTCCTTCGCTTGTAGAGCATGCAAAGTCAATAAAAGCTACTGTCCAGCAACCTTGCTCTCACCCTCAGTGCGGTCTAAACCAAAGGCTGTATGTAGCGATTTGACCGCTTTTTCTAGATGCTGCTCTTGAATGAGCACAGAGACTTTGATCTCACTGGTCGATATCATCTGAATATTGATGTTATTCTCAGCAAGTGTTTGGAACATAAGGCTGGCAACTCCTGCATGCGAGCGCATACCGACGCCAACCAATGAGACCTTGACGACTTCACTATCACCTATGATCTCTTTGGCACCGATCTCGTCTTTGACTTCATCGTTGAGCACTTTCATGGTTTTGTCCATGTCGCTACGATTGACAGTAAAGGTAAAATCAGTGGTGCCATTGGTCGATAAGTTCTGTACGATCATATCGATTTCGATATTAGCGTTACCGATAGGGCTCAAGATGGCTGAAGCAATACCAGGATGGTCTGGGACAGCGCGTACTACAATTTTTGCCTCGTCCCGATTAAAGGCGATACCTGAGATGATTGCCTGTTCCATATTGTCTCCTTCGTCTATCGTAATTAGGGTGCCGACGTTGTTTTGAAAGTCTTCATCAAAGCTGCCGTCAGTATTTTCATCAAAGCTTGATAGTACGCGCAAAGGCACACCATATTTGCCTGCAAATTCAACCGAGCGAATCTGCAAAATCTTAGAACCCAAACTTGCCATCTCTAGCATTTCTTCAAAGGTAATCTTTTCAAGTTTTTTGGCTTTTGAGGTAACGCGTGGGTCGGTGGTATAAACGCCATCGACATCAGTATAGATCTGACACTCATCAGCGCCTAGTGCTGCTGCGATCGCGACGCCTGTCGTATCAGAGCCGCCGCGGCCCAAGGTTGTGGCATTACCATCGTTATCAATACCCTGAAATCCTGCTACGATAACTACGTTGCCAGCCTCTAACTGCTCACGAATATTGGCGTCATCAATAGACTCAATGCGCGCTTTATTGTGCGAGTTATCGGTTTTGATAGCGACTTGGCGGCCTGTAAATGAGCGCGCGCCAATGCCCAAATCTTTGATCGCCATCGCAAGTAGAGAGATAGACACTTGCTCACCAGTTGAGACCATTTGATCGTATTCACGCGGGTCAGGCTGAGCGCTAATCTGGCGCGCCAAATCGATCAAGCGGTTGGTCTCTCCGCTCATAGCAGAGACGACTACGACGACTTGATGACCATTGTCATGCCAGCGCTTCACCCGTTTGGCGACGTTTTTGATGCGGTCGATACTGCCCATCGACGTACCGCCGTATTTTTGTACTATTAACGCCATAAGGATCTACCTAGTATTAATTAAGGGCTTTAATGAGTGTTTATTCAAAGCCAATATGATTTTGATGTTTGCTTTTTTACGCTTGTATGCAGTTATGAATACTAAATATCCGTACTAAAACTGACATACGTGCAAATGCTGACCTTTATATCACATTTGTCGCTCAATTTTAAGTCATGAGCGCGTTTAGATATATGGCGATTAATTATAAGGGTTATAACCAATCGCGTTGATATTCGCTATTTATGATGTCAATCAAATTATAGGATCAGTCAAGCTGCGTGCCAATCCAAGTCGGTAGCGCTTTGATCACCGCTGCACTGTTACTAGACTTAGGTGCGCCGCCTTGCGCGTAATCAGGTTTACCGCCGCCTTTACCACCAAGCTCGCCAGCTAGGTGACGAATGATATCGCCCGCCTTGATACGCGAGGTCATAGATTTTGCGACACTTGCTGCTAGCGCCAACTGTCCGTCTTTATCACCAACAAGGACAATGATGCTATCAGGTAGTTTGGATTTGACATCGTCCATAAGGGTGCGAATAGATTTGCCATCGATACCGCTTAAGGTGCTCACCAACACTTGGGTGTCATTAATGGTTTGCACTGCATCCAATAAACTTGCCGCTTGTGCGCTAGCCATTTTTTGCTCTAAGCGTTCAAGCTGCTTTTCAAGCTCGCGTTGACGGCTTGCCATAGTTTTGACGCGCGCGATTACCTCAGGGCGTTTGGCTTTGAGCTGGCTTGCAAGCTCGCCTAATTGCTGATCGTTTTGCTGCACATACTTGATAGCATTCATACCTGTGAGTGCCTCAACGCGGCGGATACCTGCAGCGATACCAGACTCGCTAATGATCTTAAGTAGACCGATATCCCCTGTACGCTGCACATGCAAGCCGCCGCACAGCTCGATAGAGAACGGCTGGCGTGTGCCATCATTGATAGTCTCTGTACCCATGGTCAGTACGCGTACCGTATCACCATACTTTTCACCAAACAAGGCAACCGCGCCTTTATCCATCGCATCATCAATAGACATATTCTCAATTAAAGCGGGCGTATTTGCCTGAATTTGCTCATTGACTAAGCGCTCGATACGAGTGATCTCAGCCGCGCTCACAGGCTTATCATAGGTAAAGTCAAAACGCAGTACCTCGCTTGATACCAGCGAGCCTTTTTGACTAACAGTATCGCCTAAAACTTCACGCAATGCGGCATGGAGCAGGTGAGTGGCAGAATGGTTTTTGGCGCTAGCGGCGCGAATGCTAGAGAGGACTTGCGCCTCGGCGGATTGCTGCACGTTAATAGTGCCCATTGTCACGACGCCATAATGGATAATGGCCTGACCTGACTTTTTGGTGTTTTGTACTTCAAAGACCCCAGACTGCGTTGAGATCTCACCAAGCTCGCCAACCTGACCACCACCTTCGGCGTAAAACGGCGTACAATCGAGCACGGCAACCCCTTCCATACCCTCAGATAGGCTGTCTACTAACGCGCCGTCTTGGTATAGCGCCAAAACAGAGACGTTGTCATCAGTGAGCTGCTCGTAACCAATAAACTCAGTTGGTGTGTCCACTTGAATGACACTACTATAATCGACATCAAACTTACCTGCATCACGCGCGCGTTCGCGCTGCGCTTGCATGTGCTCATCGAACTCTTCTTCGTTGATAGCGATACCACGCTCACGAGTGATATCGGCGGTCAAATCTAGCGGGAAACCATAAGTATCATACAATTTAAAGGCCGCTTCTCCTGAGAGCACATCGCCATCTTGTAAGTCTTCGAGCTCGCTGGCAAGTAAGCGTAGCCCTTGCGCTAAAGTTTTGGCAAATTGTGCTTCTTCTTTTTGAATAGCCTCTTCAATCACGCTTTGTCTTTGAGTGAGCTCAGGGTAGGCTGCGCCCATTTCGCGGGCTAAAGGGGCAACCATCTTATAAAAGAATTCACTATCAGCGCCAAGCTTATTACCATGGCGCACAGCGCGGCGAATGATACGGCGCAGTACATAACCGCGGCCTTCATTGCTTGGCATGACGCCATCAGCGATTAAAAAGGCAACCGCGCGAATATGATCGGCGATGACTTTAAGTGAGGACTGCTGATCGTTTTGAATATCTAAAATATCAGCCGCCGCGTCCATCAAATGAGTAAACAGGTCTATCTCATAATTACCGTGTACGCCTTGCATAATAGCGCTGATACGCTCAAGTCCCATGCCCGTATCGACACTTGGCGCAGGTAACGGCAACATGGTACCGTCCTTTTGGCGATTAAACTGCATAAAGACGCAGTTCCAAATCTCGATATAACGGTCGCCATCTTCTTCAGGAGTACCGGGCAGACCACCTGCTATATCTGCGCCATGATCATAGAACACTTCGGTACAAGGGCCACAGGGACCGGTGTCACCCATCGTCCAAAAGTTATCAGAGGCATAGGGCGCACCTTTATTATCGCCAATACGTATGATGCGATCGGCAGGCAGGCCAATATCTTTATGCCAAATATCAAAGGCTTCGTCGTCGGTCTCATAGATAGTCACATACAGACGGTCTTTATCGATTGCAAGCCACTCGCTTGAGGTCAAAAACTCCCAAATATAAGCGATACCGGCTTGTTTAAAGTAATCACCAAAAGAGAAATTACCGAGCATCTCAAAGAACGTATGGTGACGGGCGGTATAACCGACATTGTCCAAATCATTGTGTTTGCCGCCTGCGCGTACGCATTTTTGTGAGGTCACTGCGCGCGTGTAGTCGCGAGTCTCCATCCCCAAAAATGTCTCTTTAAACTGATTCATCCCTGCATTAGTAAACAATAAAGTGGGGTCATTGTGCGGTATGAGGCTTGAAGATGAGACAGAAACGTGCTGCTTACTGACAAAGAAATCTATAAAGGCTTTACGAATATCGGCTGTTTGAGAGGGCTGGCTCACAGCGGCTCCTTAATAAGGATAAAGTGGTAGAAAATAAGTTAAGCGATTTTAGCACATACACCAAAGCTCTTGGTAATCGATGTATATACTTGTCTTGCGTTCATTTTGCGTTTAGGTCATATGGATTAAATGATCCTTGATGACTTAAAACTATTTGAAAAGCTCTAAGATAGGCTAATTGGTCAAAATCGCTGCATCGGTTTCATCAAGCTTATCTGTGATAAGTGGATTGGACTCGATAACTTGCACAGGCAAATAACGCAATTGCAGTTTGATCGGTAGATAACCTGGAAAATTGTCTGCCATATCTTGCGTGATGATAGCCTCGATCTGATTGACATCATAAGAGCTAGGAGTCGTCTCACCGCGTACGACAGCGCGTACGATTTGATTGCCGTTACTCTTAGTAAACTGAGTATTAGTCAGCACGTTACCTTTTTCAATAAAGTGCTCATTGATGGTCTTTTTGACATTACTCTCAAATACTTGCTGTTTGGCATTGGTCTGCAAATTAATCGTCAGATAAGTGCCCAAAACACCAAGCAATAAAAGCGCCACCGCGTTACGGCGCAAAAATGTCAGATAGGTACTGGTCTGATAATCGCCATCAACCAAACGGCGAAAGCCTAGTATCCACAGCACCATCGCGTTGGTAAATTGAATAGCAATAATGTTGGTCAGTGCCAAGAGCGCCGCGCCAAACCCCAAGGTCAGCTCGCCATTGGCAAATAAGATACCACTAGCGGCTAAGGGCGGCACCAATGCTGTAGCTACCGCGACCCCGACGACAGCGACTGATAAATGCGGTGATACCATAGCGTAAGCGCCAGCGGTGCCCCCAGCTAGCGCAATCATTAGGTCCATTGATGTGGGCTGAGTACGCGATAGTATCTCTGCGGTCAAAGGTTGATTGTTATGCAGCAGCCCGATGATAAAGCCGACAAATATAACAATAAAGACGCCAGCTGCAACGGTAAACAAGGACTTACGCAGTAAAGGGATGCGATTGTCAATGACCGCAAGCGCTACCCCCGTAATAGGCCCTAACATCATAGCAACGAGCATAGCGCCGATGACGACGGCTGCTGAATTGGTGACCAAACCATAACTTGCGATAATGGCTGAGAGAATGTTCATCACAAAATACATGCGGGTTGGGAGGGCATTGGCCTCAATCTTGACGCGAACTTCGGGGTAGTCGACTTTTTGCTTACTAAATTGCTCAGCGACAAATTGTTTATAAGACTCAAGCTTGGCTTCTTTGACTTCTTTAACCTTTTCCTCTTCTTCGTGTATTTCATCATGACTTTTATCTTGCTCGTCTATCTCATTTGCTATTTGTGCAGCGTCTTTTTTTTCTATCGTGTCTGAGTTAGAAGCTAGCTTATTTTCTATAAGTTTATTATCAGTGACAGCTTGTTCGTTTTGCTCTAACGATTGGAGATTCGATGTACTGGCAGGTAAGTCACCTTGTACGGCAACGTCTTGCCCATTAGCAGCATCACTAATCACAACGGTATCATCGGCGGTCGTAGGCTGCGTGCTTGGCGTGCTATCACTCTCAGCACTGATGATTATTTCTGCATTGTCGTCAGTAATTAGAAGAGAAGGATCAGCGCCGCTATCTGTTTTTTGATTTGCTAAATCTTCAGTTTCAGACATGACTTGGGTGTCTTGAGCTTCAGACTCAGGCGTCTCTAAAGTAGCAATCACCACATCAGGACTGACAGATTCTAACACTATGGTAGATTCTGGATTTTCGGCAGGCATTGTCTGAGTATTATCTGTCTCTAAATCGCCATTCTCAGAGTCTTGGCTATCGGCTTGACTGACCGTTTCATCAGATTCGTCATGATTAAAATCTACACGGGTGCGATCTAAGTTTTCGATATGATCGATCAGAGGCTCTGAGGACACTTTGCCCGTTTTGGCAGGACTCTCAATAAGGGTGTCTGAATTTTCTGGCGCGGCATCATCGGATGAGGTCATAGTAGCAAGCTTCGTTAGAAGAAAAAGAGAGCCACTATTGTAATGATAAATGAATAAAAGAGGAGTGTTTTTTGCAGATAGATAAAGAGTGAATTTGTAAATCAAAACAGCTTTTGGATAAAAAAACACGCGTTTATTGATTGGCAGATAACTCCCTAATATTAACAGGGTTATCAGCTTAAGTCACTTAGTATTACTGGCTCAAAGGTCTATATTAAATACTTACTATTAATGTGGTTTTGAGGTATAAAGTAGGTATACCCACAACTAATATAAGGATTAGATAATGAACTGGCCATTATTCTCCGTCGTTTTTACCATAGCATTAACGGTCGTCATAGGCGTACTTATGATTGCAGCCTTAGTGACTGGATTTAACCAGATTGTTCATATACAAATCGTTATTGCGATCGGGTTTATGTTGTGTCTGCCTATCAGCTGGTATTTCAGCAGAAAGCTTGGCAGCATTACAGGCAATGAAGAAGGCTATGGCGCTATCAATGAATAGTATGTAAAGTGTTGTCGCAAAAAAAAGACCTTTGATTAAAGGTCTTTTTATTTTTATAACGTTTTTATTACTGAAGTTCAACCGTGGCGCCGTTTTCGATATTGGCGTAGACCTCTAATACATCCCAGTTGGTCAAGCGTACACAACCTGCCGAGGCTTGACGGCTAATGCCTTCAGGCTTAGGTGAACCATGGATACCATAAGAGGGTTTTGACAGTCCCATCCATACTACGCCGACGGGATTGTTCGGGCCTGGTGGTATCATATGAACTTGCTTGTCACTGCCTTCGCCGACTGTTGCTTTGTACCACGGCATTTTGACTCTATTAATAATCTTAAACGTGCCTTGTGGTGAAGGTGTGCTACTACTACCAACCGTAGTGGGATAAGTTGCGACCAGCTTGTCGCCATTATAGGCGTAAAGGGTTTGATCGGCTTTGTTAGCGACTACGCGGTTGATACGCTGTTTAAGTGGCGCGCGTGTGTTGAGGACTGTGATGGTCTCGCCTGCGCGGTAATCTTTGTTTTTATTGAGCTTGTCAAGGTAGCGCACGTCCATATGAAAGCGCTCACCTAACATCTCTTTGATATCCTGATAGTACAGACCTTTCATTTTTGATTTGGCTGGATAGCCTGAAGGGGTTGTCGCAAAGTTGGTTTTGATATCGTCTTCGGTCAGCGTATAAGTGACCAGTACGGGCTTATTGGCTGGGATATTCTTGACTAGCGCATCCCAAGTTTTTTGATCCATTTTTCCCGTCGTTGGCAAGCCTTTCATCGCCTGAAAATTGGTCAAAGCTTTTTTACTGTTCATACCCCAGCCGCCATCGATAGGACCAGGTGAGGCGTGGTTCCAATCTAACAAGGCTTGGATTTTGATGGTCATTGCTGAGTTGACATTCATGCTAGGCGACCAGGTAGCGTTATTGACCTGTTTGGCATAGTTTGAGAGGTTCAGCGTAGTATGTATTTTGCCATCAACATCTTCGATACTCTTGATCGTGGTATCGGTATTAGCCGCTTGCAACTGCTCTGTGCGCGGTATCTCAAACGCAGGCGCGTCAAAAGGCTCACTACCTTGACTGGGCGCGGCAATAGCTTGACCTTCACTAATCTCATCTGTGCGATCAGACTGCTCGTCTTTACGGGTCAATTCCTGGGCGCTCATGTTATCAGCAGCAATGTTATTTGATGCCGCATTGTTGTTCGCAGCTTGAGCGTTTCTAGGTTGAGTCGCCGCCTGAGTACGCTTGGAGTCAATAAGTTGACTCATACGATCGGTCGCATTGTTGTTTTTAGCTATTGAGCGATTGCGGTTTTCTTCGACATCAAGGCTCGCTAGAACAGCGATATCTGGCAATTGCTCTGCAGTACCTACGGGCAGGGTGCGCGTATTATCATTGGGCGCAGCAAAAGTGCTTGCGCTAAGCATAGCAAGTGCTACAGAGGCGATAAGAGGGTTTAATTTCATCATGTTTATTCACTTGTGATGGTTACTAATGGGGCTATTATGCGCATATTTAGGGCGCTTCGCAAACTTTTGACACACATTTTTGTGCCTCTTATCCGCTTTGTGTCAACTGATGACGCATTCACTACAATACAGAGATAATTGAGTCAGGCTACAGGTTTTTTAGCAAGGAAGCTGATACGAAGCTTGCGCTAGGAGTAAGACTACAAGCCGATACTAACAGCAATTGGCGCAATCTGGCGTTTGCGTCTATAATGCGTATTTGACTTGAGCTAAAATTATGCCAAAGGCTTGAGCGATTATTACTTTTGATAACGAATTTTAATCATTAGGGGCAGTATGTCAGCAGATCAAATCATGAGCGCAGAGGACTTTCAGAATCTACATTTAGATGAAGACGCGATGCAAGACTCAGAGCATAATCAATTTGCTAATTTGCATAGTGAGCTTGAAGAGGCCCGCGCGCAGCTATTTAGTATTCGCGACTTTATTCGTTTTTCGGTGACACAACTGCGTAATTATGACGTTGTGGTCGCACAAGGTACTACCGATGAGTTCGCTGAAGCGGCGGCTATCGTTCTGCATTGTTTATCATTAGATTGGTCTGCTAATGAGCAGATTCTCGATTGCCGTTTGACTGCATCAGAGAAGCAAGCAGTGCTGAGCTTACTTGAGCAGCGTATTAGCGAGCGTAAACCGCTTAGCTACTTGATTAATTTGGCTTACTTTTGTAATTTGCCCTTTTATATCGATGAGCGCGTTTTGATTCCACGCTCACCGATTGCTGAGCTGATCCGTCAGCAGTTCTATCCTTACTTTGATGTGAATGAGCGCGCTGTGCCTTTGGGTCAAGCAGGCTCAGATAAAGCGGCGAGTTTTTATGATCATGGCCTTGACATGAAGCAGTTGTCGCAGCCTGAGCGTATATTAGATATGTGTACGGGTTCAGGCTGTATCGCTATCGCTATGGCGACTCGTTTCGTCGACGCTTTGGTCGATGCCGTCGATATTGACAAAGGCGCGCTTGAGGTCGCTATGGTTAATGTCGATCATCATGACTTAGGCCATCAGGTCAATGTGATAGAGTCGGATCTGTTTGCAAAGATACCTGCTGAAAACCAATACGAGCTGATCGTCACCAATCCGCCCTATGTGGACGCTGCTATCATGGCAGATCTACCGCCAGAGTTCTTATATGAGCCTGAACACGCTTTGGCGGCTGGGCAAGATGGCTTAGATCTTGTGCATCATATCTTGTATCAAGCGGCAGATTATTTAAGCCCTGAAGGCCTGCTCATCTGTGAAGTGGGCGATAGCGAATGGGCATTGAACCAAGCTTATCCTGATATCCAGTTTGATTGGCTCAAGTTTGCGCTTGGCGGACACGGCGTGTTTGCTATCACTTATGATGAGCTTATCGCCAACCGTGCGCTATTTGCTAACTATGTACAAAGGCTAGATGGCGCTCAGTAGAGGCTATGTTTTGATTTTTAAAGAGAATAATTTGATGATGTAAGTGCTGATAGCAAGCACCAATGATTAAGGATAAGTATGGCAGGCAATAGTATTGGACAGCTGTTTTGTGTGACGACATGCGGCGAGTCGCACGGCGCAGGTCTTATGGCAATAGTAGATGGCGTGCCACCTGGTCTGGAGCTTAGCGAGTCAGATTTGCAAGTAGATTTGGATCGCCGTAAACCAGGCACGTCCAAATACGCCACCCAGCGCCGTGAGTCAGATGAGGTCGAGATCATCTCAGGGGTATTTGAAGGCAAAACCACAGGCACCTCAATCGGTCTGTTAATTCGCAATACTAATCAAAAATCAAAAGACTATAGCGAGATTAAAGACACCTTTCGCCCAGGTCATGCCGACTATACGTATAGCATGAAATACGGCTTTCGAGATTATCGCGGTGGCGGGCGTTCCTCAGCGCGCGAAACAGCGATGCGCGTAGCCGCAGGCGCTATCGCTAAAAAGTATCTATCCGATAAATTAGGTGTGCAAATTCACGGACATGTCACCCAAATCGGTAATGAGTACAGCCAAATCACCAACCCAAACGAGATCGACTGGGACTATGTCAATAGTAATCCGTTCTTTTGCGCAGATAAGGACGCGGTTGCTCGCTTTGAGACCTTGATTGATAGCCTGCGGCGCGCGGGCACCAGTAGCGGCGCAAAGCTTGAAATTATCGCCAGCGGCGTCCCTGTCGGTCTAGGTGAGCCGGTATTTGATCGCTTAGATGCTGATATTGCTCATGCTATGATGAGCATCAATGCGGTAAAAGGCGTTGAGATCGGTGATGGTATGGCGGTAGCAGGACAGTTTGGGCACACCTCTCGTGATGAACTCACGCCAGATGGCTTTACTGCCAATCATGCAGGCGGCATCTTGGGCGGTATCTCATCCGGTCAAAACATCAGCGTAAGTATCGCGCTCAAGCCGACGTCCAGTATCACAACGCCTGGCAAAAGTATCAATACCCAAGGGGAGGCGGTCGATATGCTAACCAAAGGTCGCCATGATCCGTGCGTTGGCGTGCGAGCGACGCCTATAGCTGAGGCTATGCTGGCCATTGTCTTGCTCGATCACTACCTGCGTAACCGTGGTCAAAACGGTGATGTCAAAGCGCCCGTTGAGTCCATTACTTAAAGCAGTATCTCTAGCTCTCTAGCACCGCCAAAAGCCATTTGCTTTCTCTTACTTCTGAGAAAACGAATGGCTTTTTTATGCGTATATCTTTAATCGTAGACAAGTAACACTCTTAAATGAGCAAAAACCATCTAAGGTTTTGCTAAAGGCAAAGTAATACTCACCTTTACGCCGCTTACTTGCTGCTCGTTTACCTCAGTGATCGCATTATTTAGGCTAACGCTTCCACCATGATGTTCAACGACTTGCTTGACCAAAGTTAAGCCCAGCCCCGTGCCTTTTTTGGGAGCACTGTTAAAAGTATGATTTGTGCTTTCTTCACGGTTATCAGAGTGACTTTGGTTAGCATTTATGGTCATCAAACGCTGATGCGATAGACTAAAGTAGCGATCAAAAGCTTTGGCAAGGGCGTAGTCAGGAATAGCTTTGCCGTCATTAAAGATATCGATAGTCACCACCTCTTTGTTAATCGAAGTATGAATCGTTATGGTGACAATAGACTCAGCAAAATGAATGGCGTTGTCTAATAGATTTTGCAAAGATTGCACCAGCCAAAACCGATCGGCATATACGGTCGTTTGTGCAAGCATATCAGCAGATAACTTTGTACCACCATCCAAATTCTTATCGTTTATATAAAGGTTAATAGCCGCTAATTGCTGCTGTTGCACCTTAACGGTGTTATCTTTCATTAGGCTTTGCAACATAGGAAGCAAGGCTATCGGTTGCCGGCTCAGCTTAAAGGTAGGTTGCTGGACTTTGGCCAGTAGCAGTAACCTATCAATCAGTAGCTGCATCTTGATACTTTGCTCACCGACGGTTTGAATAAGCATCTGCTTATCTTCGGCGTCAAGTCCGTCGTCTTCTAATAGCTCGCCGCTGGCACGAATAGCGGTCAATGGGCTTTTTAGCTCATGAGTCAAGGTATGGACATAGTCGCTGACATAGGCCTTGTTCTCTAAGCGATGCTTCATGGTTTCGATAGTATCGGTCAAGGTATTAAGCTCATGCCCCAGATAAAAATACGGCTTTTGCGTGTCCTCTGCCAGCGTTCCTGTGTATCTAGTGACCAGAGTAATGCTTTGTTTGAGCCACCATGCCACTAATCCTGCGAGCATAAGCGCGACGATACTGACCAGCAAAGCGGTAATGAGCATACGCTCACGAGTATTATCTAAATAGGGTAATACGCTAGCGACAGGCTTACCCACGCTGACCACGCCAATAGTTTGACCTGTATCATCGGTTATGGGCTGCGCGACATACATGACAGAGCTATCGCGCTTGCGGTTATCGCGTACCGTACTTCTAACGCCGTACTGTCCGCGCAAGGTTAAGTAGATATCATTCCAGCGACTGTAGTCTTCGCCCTCAGCATTGTCAGGCGCCGGTAGCGAGTCATATATGACCCTGCCGTTATTGTCCGTGACATAAATACGAAAGCTGCTATAGGTTTTTTTATCGTAAGTCTTGCTGATATTACTGTCGAGTGGCTGACCTACAAAAGCCTTGTCAAGATCAGCTTGATAAGCCTTATCGTATAGCGCTCCTGACTGTAGCGGCTCTTGTAAGCTTGCTGCCATAAGCTTACTGGTATCGAGCAGTGTGTCTTCGATGACTTGCTTAACAGTAGGTTTGACGTAGCTAAAGAGCTGCGTAAAGACGACAATGCCGCAGATAATAAGCACCAGTGCGACCGCCAACCAAATGCGAAAAAATATACTTAAATTAAGCGGACGCTTGGGATCTTCAATCTGTTGATCGGTACCGATAGGATGCAATTTGGCATACCAATTACTTTGGTTGATTTTGGTATTTTTTGAGTGGGTATGATGTGACTTGTGCTTCAACTTAGACATTAGGCAGGAAACAATCCATAACCAAGGCCGCGATGGGTATAGATGACATCGAGGCTCTCATCAACTTGCGCTAACTGCTTACGAATCGATTTGACATGGCTGTCTATCGTACGTGCTAGGCGATGATCGGGATAATCACTGACCGCATTAAGCAGCTGCTCGCGACTAAAGACCTGATTGGGTGCTTGCAATAGGGTCAGAAGGATTTTGCGCTCGGTATTACTCAACTCCAACTTTTGCTCTTGCCACGTTAATGAGTAATTGAGCGGCTGATAGTGCCAAATTCCTGACTGGCACTCAAAGCTCAAGGCCTGCTCTGATAAAGGATTGATTGCTAGGTTATCTGAGTTATCTGCTAGGTTCGCTTTTTGAGCCGTTTGTTCTAACAATAGCTGCTCACGTCGCCAAATGGATTTGAGCCGAGCGACTAATTCGCGCGGGCTAAAGGGCTTGGCACAATAGTCATCGCCGCCCATCTCAAGGCCCAAAATACGATCGACCTCATCGCTGCGAGCGGTCAGAAATACGATAGGCGTATTCTTTAACTGTTTGATGTCAGGCGTATGGCGAATCTGCTGACACAGGCTGAGTCCATCGCCATCAGGCAAGCCGACATCTAAGATAATAGCGGATAAATCCTTTGCCGCATCGCTACGCAGCATCGGCAAGACGCTACTGGCGTTATCGAGCCAAGTTATCTGCCAGCCTTCGCGCTTGCAAGTTACCTTGAGCGACATGGCAATAGCGGGATCGTCTTCTACTAGTAAAATATGAGTCATAAGGTATACAGCGTCAGGTAATAGAGGAAGGATCATTAAGCTCAGTGTTGAAAAAAACAGATTGAGCATCATAAAGCAGGCAGCGGCAAAGGCTATAATGTCGCTAAATATATACCTTTATGATAAAACTATCCTAGCATGTAAGGTTTGTAAAATGATGCAAAACCTAAGCAAAGGGTATGAAAAATTGATGAATAATAACAACCCAAGGTATTTTACTAAAACGTATAAACTAGCCAGAATGCATAAACTTTACTTTTAATTTGAGGCAAATCCTATGAGTACTTATTTAGATGTCGTCACCGTAGAGCATAATCCGTCAAGCAAACCTATAGACCGTGCGGTTATTTGGTTGCATGGTCTAGGCGCTAGCGGTCATGACTTTGAACCTGTGGTTCCGCAATTGGGCCTAAGTCAAGATATGGCAGTGCGCTTTATTTTCCCGCATGCGCCGCAGATTCCAGTAACTATCAACGGCGGTATGGTGATGCCTGCTTGGTATGACATTTTAGAGATGAGTCTGGATCGTAAAATTGATGTCACCCAAATTGAGTCCTCCTCTCAAAGCATCCGTGATCTAATCGCGCGTGAGATTGAGCGCGGTGTCAAACCTGAACATATCGTTATCGCAGGGTTCTCGCAGGGCGGGGCAGTGGCTTATCATGTCGCACTCGGTCATCCTGAGCGTTTGGCAGGGCTGATGACGTTATCTACTTATCTTGCGACCAATGATATCCTTGACTATAGCGAAGCCAACAAAGATATTCCGATCTTGATTGAACATGGCACCCAAGACCCTGTCGTCCCCGTAATCTTGGGACAACAAGCGCAGCAGGTCTTAGCGAATAAAGGCTATAACGTGGATTATAATACTTATCCAATGGCGCACCAAGTCTGTATGCCGCAGATTCAAAACATCGGTCAATGGTTAAATAAAGTACTAAGCTAAGCCGTCTAACATTAAAAGTTGAATGCTATTATTTCCAAAGCCAGTCGTTCGATACGACTGGCTTTTTTATAGGAATGAATTATCAATTATTCAGGCATTGCTGTATATTTATATTAATAGATATAGATTTTGATTCTACTACTCGCTATAAGAAGACATTTGGAGGTTTAAGGTGCAATCTACCTACTTAGCTTTTTATATTGCTGAGCACGGAAAGGCATTAGACAAGATCATTAGTGCTATAGATCGATCGCCTTATAGTCATTGTGAGCTTATTATTAATGAGCTTGGCAACCAGCATTATGACTGTATCAGCTCAAGTCACCGTGATGGCGGACTGCGGCGTAAGGTCATAGATATGACGAGCGGTCACTGGGAGTTAGTATCTGTGCCATGCGATATCGATTATGCCGTGCGTTGGTTCAATAAGCGCCAAAGGTTTAAATATGATTACTTAGCACTCATTAGAACCGTTGTTCCTGGGTTTTATAACCCTGAACATCGAGTATTTTGTTCTGAGGCTTGCGCTGATATGCTAGAGCTAGTAGATCCTGCTAGTTATGGACTTAGAAAACTGTATCGCTGGGCAAAAAATACAGCTGCGCTAGAGAACGAATAAACCCTGTCCATGCTATATACAGCATGAGCTGTAAAGTTGTGTAATACAGAACAGTTATAGGTTGAAGTAGAGCCTACAACTACTATATAATAGACAGTCTTCTTGGGGATGTTCTGGCTTCGACGCTGGTGATGAAACTCAATGATGCATGTCGAGAGTATATGTCCTCTCGTTAATCCAACATATATTGTTATAGTCGCAAACGACGAAACTTACGCTCTAGCAGCTTAAACCCAGTTTACTTGGTTTAAACCCTGCTTACTTGGTTGCTGATCACCTACAGTTGGTCAACTAAGTTGAAGCGTCCGCATGTAGGCTCGCCACAAGGGATTGTCTCAATCGCTTGGGTTCAAAAGTAGAGAATCGTCCAATCCATCCTGACTGTCGGATCGGTGCGGATTAAAGCCAAAGACAGAAACTAAACATGTAGATTCATGAGCGTAATGCTGGCGGACGCGGGTTCAACTCCCGCCATCTCCACCAAATATTAAAAAACCGATCACTTTAAGTGGTCGGTTTTTTTGTTTTATTAAGTTGTACTGATTATATCACTAGCAAATAGATCTCATAATGTTATATGATGAATATATGCTCCCAAAGCATTGTTGATAAAAGGAATTTATCTCAGACTAAAGCTGTTTTCAGTTTTAGTTAAACATAATCAACCATGGATGGTGAATATTATGACAACTCAAGCAGCAGGAAAAAGTGTAGCTAGACTTACGCTGATAACTATAGCGGTGTCATTGGGATTATCTGGTTGTTCAGATAATGATGTTAATTTTGATAGTAATGCTAAACCTGAGCCTAAGCCTGAATTTTCGGCTACTATCCAGCGTACTGAGTTCGGTATCCCTCATATAACAGCTGATGACTACAAAGGTTTAGGTTATGGTGTCGGCTATGCTTTTGCTGAGGATAATTTCTGCTCACTTGCGCGTGAAGTTGTCGTCGCTAGAGGGGAGAGCATGCTTTATTTAGGCGATCAAGGGAATGAAGCAAGCGATGTTTTTTATACCTGGTATAACTCCCCTGAGAGACGCGCTGAGTTTTTAGCGGCTCAAGACCCAGAAACTATCGATGCGGTGACAGGCTATGCGGCAGGGTTTAGCCGTTATCTACGCGATACAGGGGCAGCTAATATTGATCCTGCTTGTGCTAACGCTGAATGGGTACGTGAGATTACCCTTGATGATTTGTTGACTGTTTACGGTAAGGCCAACCTACGCGGCGGACTCTCCAACTTTGTTAGAGCGATTGTTGCGGCCGCCCCTCCTGCTGATCCTGATTCTGCAACTATTGGTATTCAAGATAGCTCGAGAGCCAGTAGTTTAGCGCCTGTCGACCCTGTGGTAGAGTCAGCCCCTGAATTTAACATGGAAACTATCAATGTCTTAAACGGTGGTAGTAATGCCTATGCCTTTGGTAGTGACTATACAGGGACTGATAGCGGTGTTATGTATGGCAATCCACACGAACCATGGGAGGGCGTACAGCGCTTTTATGAATTTCATACTACGATACCAGGTGAGCTTGATGTGATGGGCTCCGCTCAGCAAGGACAACCTTTTATTAACATCGGCTTTAACAAAGACGTGGCTTGGAGTCATACCGTATCGACTGCTAAACGCTTTACGCTTTATCAGGTGAGCCTAGTCAATAATAATCCTCTAAAATACAACTATATCAATAGCGCAGGCGCAGTTGAACAGCTTGATATAGAAGAAGTTGAAGTCATGGTTCAAATGCCAGATGGTCAAGACCCATTGGTTCGCAGTATCTACGTTTCAAAATATGGACCGATGATAAATGCTAAAGCGCTCAATCCTGGCTTACCAGCATGGGGTGATGCCAACAACGTAGCTTATACTATTCGTGACGCTGCTTCCGAAAATCCGCGCGCTCTTAACCAGTGGCGCAGTATGAACATGGCTACTAGTGTTGAAGATCTCGTTGATAGAATGCAGACTATTTTAGGTCTAGGGTTCGTCAATACGATTGCGACAGATCGTAATGGTAAAGCACTATACGCTGATATCTCGACCGTACCTAATGTCACAGCTGAAAAGCTAGCGGCTTGTAGTGCTAACGCAGGCGCCGCTCTTCCTCTTTTGATAGAAAGAAACTTACCCGCACTCAACGGCAGTACTGCTGCCTGTGAATGGGGTAATGATGCCGATTCACCGCAAGCGGGTATCTTTGGGGGTTCAAACTTACCTTTTATCATTCGTGATGATTATGCGCTCAACTCTAACGATAGCTATTGGCTTAGTAATGCAGAACAGCCGTTAACCAGGTTTTCACCTTTGTTAAGACGCGAGTTGTTACCTTTCTCTGAGGATGCTGCGCCGTTATCTCTACGTACTCGTATGGCCTTTACACAAATATTTGACCGAGTAAGCAATGACGACGGTTTAGGAGGCAATACCTTTAATCTTGATAAAATGGAGAAAGTAGTCTACAGCAATCGCAGTTATGGCGCTGAACTCGTACTTGATGACGTTCTAGCAAACTGTCAAGCTAACCCGACATTGCCTTTAACTAGTGGCAGCACTATTGATGGCACTCAGGCTTGTAATGTTTTAAGTAACTGGGATCGTCGTAATAATCTTGATAGTAAAGGCGCTCATGTCTTTAGAAAATTCTGGACTAATCTTAATGTCAATAATTATGCAAGATTTAGTACTCCTTTCGATAAGACCAACCCTATTAATACGCCGCGTGACCTAATTATCAATGACAGTACTCGTAGAGCTTTGGGTGATTCCATTGCTTATTACAATAGTAAGAACATTGCACTCGATGCGCCTTTGGGTAGCTTGCAATTCGTTTTTGACGCGAGTAAAAATAACGACAAAATCTCTATGCATGGCGGCTTTGGTGGTGAAGGGGTATTCAACGTTGCAAGCTCAAGTCAAAACGACGATGGCACCTATGGTCCAGTAACTAATGGTCCAACGTACATGCAAGCGGTGACATTCGATAGAAATGGCCCTGTTGTAGATGCGCTACTAGCGTTCTCGCAAGCGGGTGATACGACTCGTCCATTCCATCGTGATCAGACCCGTCGCTACTCAGATAAAGAGTGGATTCGTCTGCCATTTAGTGCCAGCGAGATTCAAAATAAAGCAATAGGTAGCAAGCTTGAGCTTCAAGAAGACTCAGATCAATCTCAAGAAAGCTTAAATCAGTAATGTTAAAGGCACGAAAAAGCTGAGCGATCGCTCAGCTTTTTCGTGTCTATCCGTTGTAAAAACTACCAGCAATTAGTCTTTTAGAACCTCAGCCATAGCATTGGCAACATAGTCGATATTGCTAGTATTTAGACCAGCAACGCACATACGCGAATTGGATACCATGTATATACCAAACTCGCTTTGCAAACGCTCAACCTGCTCGGGCGTAAGTCCTGTAAAGCTAAACATGCCGTTTTGATCCGTTAAGTAGTCAAAATTGCGGCTAGGGACGTTGGTCTCTAGTACTGATTTAAGCTTTAGGCGCATAGATTTGATACGGTCGCGCATGGCATACACTTCGCCAACCCACTGCTCATGCAACTCATCATCGTTCATCACGATATCGACGACGTGTCCACCGTGTGATGGTGGGCTTGAATAGATACGGCGTACAGTGAAGGCCAGCTGACCAAAGACACGTTCAGTCTCGTCAGGTGTCGGGCAAACGACCGATAGACCACCGACGCGCTCACCGTATAATGATAAGTTTTTAGAGAACGAGTTACTAACAAATAATGTCAGACCCATATCAACTGCCTTACGAATCGCATAGGCATCGCTATCCATGTCTTCACCAAAGCCTTGATAAGCGATATCCATAAATGGAATCAGCTCCTGCTCTTGAATCACATTGAGTAGCGTATCCCACTGCTTACGTGTCAAATCGACACCAGTAGGGTTGTGGCAGCATGGATGCAACAGCACAACGTCGTTTTTGTTCAACGTCTTAAACAGTGCAATCATCTCATCGAACTTGAGACCGCCCGTGGCTTTATCGTAGTATGGGTACTTTGCCACTTCGACATCACTGCCTTCAAAGATGGCAATGTGGTTGCCCCATGTTGGATCGCTGACATAGCATTTTGATTGCGGGAACCACTCATTGATAAATTCAGCGCCGACTTTTAGCGCCCCAGAACCACCGATAGTGGCGATAGTAGCGACCAGACCGTCTTTTAGTACTTGCGCGTCCTTGCCAAATAACAAATCTTGACACGCTTTACGGTGCCCAGGTAAACCTTCCATAGGCAAATAAGGGCGCGGAGAGACCGAGTCTGCTATGCGTTTTTCAGCAATTTTTACGCACTCAAGTACGGGCAGTTTACCATTCTCGTCATAATAAACACCAACGCCTAGATTGACTTTGTTTGGGTTGTTGTCAGCAACGAATTTGTCTTTTAGCCCTAAGATAGGATCGCCTGCGTAATAGTCGACACGTTCAAACATATTTTTTCCTTTAAAATAAAACCGCTAAAAGCATAAACCAGATTGGCACTGAACTCAACATGATCGTTGAGGTTCATATAAAGAGATTGAGGTAAACATACAGATGGAGCAATTATACTATAGTGGCAAAATTTTCTGAGGGTAATATAAGTTTGCTTACAATAAGATGATGGCAATAACTCTATTCTATGTTAAATATCAAGCTATCAACATTTGCTAATCCATCTTTAATTTACAAGCAAGGAGACTAACTGTGTGGGATCAACGTTATAGCGAGCCAGGGTTTGCTTATGGAACCGAGCCTAATGATTTTTTGCTGGAGACTTATCAGCATATTCCAGCAGGCGGGCGTGTCTTATGCTTAGCTGAAGGCGAGGGTAGAAATGCAGTTTTCTTAGCTCAAATGGGCTATGAGGTCACGGCTATGGACTTATCTGAGGTCGGACTAAAAAAGGCGCAGCAGTTTGCTTGTGATAAAGGCGTGACAATAACGACACAACTGGCAGATCTGGCAGATTATCCATTTGGCGAGCAGCAGTGGGACGGCATTGTCTCCATTTGGGCACATACGCCTAAAGAAATACGCCAACATGTCCATGCTCAAATAAGTACAGCGCTAAAGACCAACGGAGCGTTCATTCTTGAAGCTTATACCCCTGAGCAACCTTCAATGTCAGGCGTGGGTGGTCCATCTGCCACGCAGACAGGCATGTTTATGTCGCTAGATTTACTACGCTCTGAGCTTAGCTCCCTAGACGAGATCGTTGCTATCGAAAAACACCGTAACGTTATGGAAGGATCAAGTCATCAAGGTATGAGCGCCGTCGTTCAGTATGTCGCGCGCAAAAAGGACTGATTTTATACTGCTATGATTATCTTGAATATTTTTTAAACAAAAGGGTAAGACCATGCTGCCATCCTCAACCTCTGCTGATACGCTCCCATCTAATAATGAAAATCCAAGTAAACAAAACAAGCGTACTAGGCTAGCAAGCAAAAAAGCATGGCTATTCGTTCCAGCCACAAGAATGGATCGCGTGCCCAAAGCCTTTGCTAGCAGCGCCGATGCGGTCATTGTGGATCTAGAGGATACCGTAGCTGTAGTGGACAAAGTCAAAGCTCGTAATGATCTACAGACCTACCATGACAGCGCTGATTATCAACCCGTGTGGGTGCGTATCAATAGTGCAAACAGTCATGAATTTACCAAGGACTTGGCATGCTGTCAGCAATTGCCAAACCTAGCCGGTATCCTCTTATCAAAGGCAGAAAACGCTGCAGATATAGAGCAGGTATACAAGGTCACTGGACTATCAGTCATTGCGCTGATAGAGACGGCAAAGGGCCTACATAATCTCGATGCTATGGCAAAAGCATCAGGCCTATTAGCGTTAAGCTATGGATTTTTGGATCTTTGTAATGACCTACAAGTGCAAGTGGGCACGCAGGCCGCTGATATTGTCGCTAATCAGATTCGCTATAATCTGCTACTAGCGTCCGCCGTGCATCAGCTAGCTGCGCCTATCGATACTATATATCCAGATTTTAACGATGATAATGGTCTACGCGATCGTGTCCAGCTTTGGTCACACATGGGGCTATCCGGAATGCTCTGTATTCATCCCAAACAAGTCGCTGTCGTCAAACAAGCCTTGCAGCCCAGCGCTGATGACATTGCGTTTGCTAAAAAGGTCGTTGAGGCGTACGAGCATAGCGGACAAGCGGTATTTAAGGTAGATGGCAATATGATCGACGCTCCTGTCATTAAGCGTTGTCAGCAACTGCTTATGCAAATCAACGTAGAGTAGGGCTATGTTTTATCAAATAATACATAGTGTTAAGTAAGAGAAAATTTCAGATCACCATACGCGAAAACTTGTTTTGATATTCTTTTGGCGTCAGCTGGGTCGCTCGTTTAAACAAACGGGTAAAGGAGGAGATATCGCTATAGCCCACTTGGTAAGCGAGCGATTTGATCGTCACTTGCCCAGACTCCAACAGACGCTTGGCCTGCTCAATCCTGACTGCCTGAATGTATTCAATAGGGCGCATCGCTATGCAAGCCTGAAAACGCCTATTCAAGGTGCGCGGCGTGACGTTAACCATCGCTGCCAAATCGCTCACCTGTAGCGGCTCATTAAAGCTGCTTTCGATAAATTCCTGTACGTGCTTGACGAGCGTATCGGCATGCGACTTGTGAACCGTCACATTGGTATAGCTATTTTGACTACCGCGTTTACTATCGATAATTTGCGTCTTTGCCACTTGCGTTGAGACCTCGCGCCCGCAGTAGCGCTCGATCAGTAGCAGCGCCAAATCATAAAAGGCACTGCCGCCTGCCGCGCAAAATATATTGCCTGATTGAGTGACAAATTGGTTTTCTTGTAAATCAACGCGTGGGTATTCGCTTTTAAACTTACTAGCATAACCCCAATGCGTTGTGGCGGTTTTGCCATCTAGTAGTCCAGCCGCCGCTAGAAAAAAAGCGCCACTACAGTTACTGGCGATATCGGCCTCAGTGCTGGCAAGGCGTTGTAGGTGCGGCAACAAGGCGCTATTTTGTTTTAATACTTTATCAATAGAATCGCCAATGGTTGGAATAAGTAGTAAATCACACTCACTCACGTGAGTGATATCGCAGTGCGCTTGCATGATAAGGCGGTTGCTACATTTGATATCGTTTTTGCCAAGACTTGCGATCTGCACTCTAAATTTTGGCTCTACTTCCAAATCCAAAAAGCGCTGCCAACTGACTCCAGTGAACGAAAATAAGTCTAACGCCCCTGCCAATACGCTACCAAGCACACCATCAAATCCAAGAATGACGACTTCAAAAGGTTTTTGACTTGGTATCTGGCTGGGCATGGTAGTTAACCTCTCTGCACTTATAGCTAAGCGGATGTCTTTTTTCACCTTAATTATGTCATGAATGACAATACGGTACGAGGTTAAATTAGATTACTATTGATCAACCACTTATTTAATCTATTCGTTTTACTACAGAGAGAAGACTATGGCGACCGATACTTTAATTAATACTTACGAGCTACCGTTTCAATTGTACGATGTGCTGGATGTCGAGAGTTTAATCAAGCATCCTAAGTTCGCTGAGCATAACCGAGAGACTTTTGATGCGGTTCTTGAGACTGCGGATAAAATTGCGACTAATTTATTCTTACCACACAATCATCTCGCGGACAAAGATGAGCCACAGTTCGATGGCAAAACAGTCTCTATGATTGATGATGTCAAAGTGGCTTTTGATGCGTTTCGTGACTCAGGCTTTATCGCGGGTCGCTATAGTTTTGAAGATGGCGGCATGCAATTGCCAGAGACGGTAATGACGGCGGTAGCGGGTTATTTTATGGCGGCTAACCCTTCAACGACGGCGTATCCTTTTTTGACGTCAGCGGCGATCAATGTCCTCTCGCATTTCGCTAGCGACGAGGTCAAAGACGCCTTTATGCCGCGTATGCTTACAGGTGAGTTCACCGGCACGATGGCACTTACTGAGCCGCATGCAGGCTCGTCATTGTCTGATATTAGAACCACGGCAACGCTGCAAGAAGACGGCTCATATCGCATCAAAGGCAGCAAAATCTACATCTCAGGCGGCGATCATGAGTTATCTGACAATATTGTGCATTTGGTATTAGCCAAAATCCCAGGCGGTCCTGGCGGGGTAAAAGGAATCTCCTTATTTGTTGTGCCAAAATATCGTCTAAAGGATGACGGGTCAATCGGTGAGCGCAATGACGTCCATTTAACAGGGCTACTCCATAAGCTTGGCTATCGCGGCACCACATCTACGGCGCTAAGTTTCGGCGATAAAGGCGAATGTTATGGTTACCTAGTCGGCGAGCCGCACTTTGGTCTACGCTATATGTTTAAGATGATGAATGAGGCGCGTATCGGTGTTGGCTTTGGCGCGGCGATGATCGGCTATCGCGGTTATCAGTACTCGCTCGATTACGCCAAAGACCGTACCCAAGGTCGCATCGCTCCTAACAACAAGCCTGAACATGATGCCACGGCTATCATCAATCACGGTGATGTTAAGCGCATGCTTCTTGCGCAAAAAGCCTATAGTGAGGGCGGTATGGCGCTGTGTCTCTACGGCTCAAACTTGATTGATCGTATCAATACCACTGATGATGACACGCATCAAGCCGAGCTATCAGAATTGTTAGATCTGCTTACGCCAGTGATTAAAGCCTGGCCTTCTGAATATGGACCCAAAGCCAACGACTTGGGCATCCAAGTCTTGGGCGGCGCAGGTTACACCCGTGAATATCATGCCGAGCAGTTCTGGCGTGATAATCGCTTGAATCCTATTCATGAAGGCACAAATGGCGTACAAGCGCTCGATTTGTCATTTCGTAAGTTATGGCAAAAGGGCGGTTTGGGTATTCAAATCCTCAAACGTGAAATCACGCAAGATTTGCAAAGTATTACTACGCCTGAGAGCGCAAAACTGGCGGGTAAGCTCGTGCCCTACATGGAGCATTTGCATGAGGTGTTAGTACATTTGAGCAAAATACTACCGACTGAAAAAGCCATTACGCTTACGGGCAATGCGCAGGCTTTGATGAATATTTTTGCTTCCATCGTGGTCAGCTGGATATGGATTCGCCAAGCGAGTAAAGCGGAGCAACTGCTCGCTGTTGAACAAGATGCTACTACTCAGGATCAGGACAAACAAAACTTCTATCACGGCAAAATACAAGCAGCAAAATACTTTATCGATTGGGAGCTACCGACGATTCAGCGTGATATTGACCTGTTAAATAACGACAATGCAGTATGTACAGACATGCAAGCGGAGTGGTTTTAAACCATTATTTAAAAACCTAGGGTCTGTTGAACATTCGACGGTGACACTGACTGGCCCTAATCATGAACTAGACATTAAAGGAATAAAGTATGAGTACAAATGGAGTTGAAGCAAGTCATCTATCTGATTTGCCCGCATCAAACGTTATAGGCAAACGTATTTTAATCACAGGCGGTGCCTCCGGTATTGGCGCAGCTAGCGCATTATTGCTTGCTAGTCGCGGCGCAAAAATCGTCATCGGCGATATGAACGAGAAAGGCGGTGATAGCATAGCTAGGCAGGCGTTAGAAGCCAAGAATAGTGTCACTTTTAGACGAGTAGATGTGACTGATGGTGATGACGTCCGTGCGCTATTTCAATTTGCCATGCAAGAGCTTGGTGGCCTCGATGTCGTCATTAATAACGCCGGTATCGATCATAAGCCGGCGCCTATGCATGAGCTGAGTGATGATGACTTTGATCGCAATATCGCGGTGAATCTCAAAGGCGTTTGGCACTGTATGCGTGCAGCGGTTACTTGTATGGCACCAAACGGCGGTGGTCATGTCATCAATGTGGCCTCTATCGCAGGACTTCGTTCAGCGCCACTACTTTCGGCTTATAGTGCGGCTAAGCACGGCGTTATGGGACTGACTAAATCTGCAGCTCACGAGTATGCGCGCGTTAATATTCGCTTCAATGCGGTGTGTCCCAGCTTTATCGATACGCCAATGGTGCAGAACACCATGGCGAAAATGGATGAACGCGCCCAAAAAGCCACGATCAATGCCAGCCCACTGCGCCGCTTAGGCCGTGTTGAGGAAGTCTCAGGCGCTATCGCTTGGCTGGCAAGCGACGAGAGCAGCTTTATGAATGGTCATGCCTTTACCTTAGATGGCGGTATGTTGGCTTAAGGTGTTGCATATACAGTACTTCTCACTTATAAAATACAAGGAAACTCTATGAAAAATTTATTTGATTTAACAGGCAAGATTGCACTGGTCACTGGCGCAAGTCGCGGTATTGGCGAGTCCATTGCACGTCTGCTAGCAGCACATGGCGCGCATGTCATTGTCTCAAGCCGTAAGATTGACGCCTGCCAAGCGGTCGCTGATAGCATAGTCGAGAACGGTGACAAGGCTAGTGCTTTTGCTTGTCATGTCGGTGAGATGGATCAAATCGAAGCTATCTTTGCGCATATCAAAGACGAGTTTGGTCGCATTGATATCTTAGTTAATAATGCCGCTGCCAATCCTTATTATGGTCATATTCTAAATACGGATTTAGCCGCGTTTGAGAAGACTGTCGATGTTAATATTCGCGGTTACTTCTTTATGTCAACCACAGCAGGCCAGATGATGGCTGAGCAGGGCGGCGGGGTCATTCTTAACACCGCGTCCGTCAATGGTATCGTCGCAGGCGACAAGCAAGGCATCTACTCGATTACCAAAGCCGCGGTCATTAGTATGACCAAGTCCTTTGCTAAAGAGTGCGGCCCGCTCAACATCCGTGTTAATGCGTTATTGCCGGGTTTAACGGATACCAAGTTTGCTTCAGCACTAACCACTAATGATAAAGTCTTAAAAATGGCACTACACGCCATTCCGCTAGGACGCGTCGCTGATCCTGATGAGATGGCAGGCACGGTGCTGTATCTCGTCTCTGATGCCTCCAGCTATACGACAGGCGCTTGTGTGCTGGTCGATGGCGGTATGCTCAGCTAATCGCAGTTGTTTTATGTCAATCAAAAAAGGACACGATATGAGTATCGTGTCCTTTTTTAATACATCGAGTTTAAAGGATCGAGAAAAAGACAAGTATCAGTGACCACTTCTTTTAAAGTTAAACAAGACCTAACCAAACACGCCATATTTCACTAGCCTCGACGCCACGTTTGATATTTCTCAACGATATCCAATAGTTTTTCAGGGGCATTATTACGCTTCCAATTACCTGCCGCGTATTTGTTCCCCTCAGCCCATGTCGGATACATATGTATCGTGCCCAGTATTTTGTTAAGTCCAAGGTTGTGCTTCATCGCTAGGATAAATTCACTCATAAACTCGCCTGCGTTTTCGGCGACGATGGTCACGCCAAGTATTTTGTCTTTACCTTTGGGCGTTATCACCTTAATAAAGCCATAATTAGCACTTTCGGTTACGGCGCGGTCGAGATCGGCAAAATCATAATGCGTCACCTCAAAATCGATGCCTTTTTCGATAGCTTCTTGCTCATTTAATCCCACACGCGCCACTTCTGGATCGATAAAAGTCGTCCACGGAATCACGCGGTAATCGACTTTGAACTTTTTGAGATGACCAAATAGCCCATTGACCGCCGCATACCAAGCTTGATGCGAGGCCACATGAGTAAACTGATATGGTCCAACCACATCACCTGCCGCGTAGATATTAGGATATAACGTTTCCAAATATTCATCAGTATCGATAGTACGATCAGTCTGTATTCCAAGAGCTTCAAGGCCATAACCTTTAAGGCGTGCGCTACGACCGACTGCGCAGATTAACTGATCATACTCAATTGCGATCTCTTTTGAGTCATCCATAGCTTGAGCGATGATGAATTTTTTGTCACCGCGGCGCTCGCAGCGGATAGCTTGATGCGAGGTCATAACGTTTACGCCACTCTGTGTCAGGACTTTTTTGGCAAGTTGTGATACCTCGGTGTCCTCTTTTTTGATTAAGCGCTCGCTACGTTCAATTTGAGTCACACTAGAGCCTAAGCGCGCAAACGCTTGCGCTAATTCTGTGCCGATAGGTCCGCCGCCTAATACCACAAGATTTTTGGGTGTCTCTGTGAGCTGGCTAAACTGCTCCCACATCGTATCGCTAGTCACGTAGCCGGTCTCATCTAACCCTGGTAAATCAGGTACAAAGGGGCGCGCGCCGGTGGCGATAACGATCGCGCGCGCAGTTAGCCGCTGCGTGCCACCGTCGTTAAGCGCAATCTCTACCGTCCACGGATCGATAAAGGTTGCATAACCTTTGAGCACCTCAACGCCAAGCTCGGTATAGCGCTCAACACTATCATTAGGCGCGATATCAGCAATAACTTTGTTGATGCGAGCCATAATATTCTTGAAGTCAAATTGCGGCTCAGTATTATCAAGACCATAGCGCTCGGCGTGGCGCATGTGTTCAGCGACTTTGGCGCTTTTAATCAGTGCTTTGCTCGGCACGCAGCCGTAGTTCAGACAGTCGCCGCCCATCTCGCCCGCTTCAATCAAGGTTACCTTTGCTCTTACTGTCGCCGCGATATAGCTGGTTACTAAGCCGCCAGCCCCTGCACCTATCACAATCATATTGCGATCGAATTTTTTGGGTTTACTGTAGTTTTTATAGACGCGGCGTTTTTTTATTAGGTTGATAATGGATTTGGCTATTAAGGGAAACACCCCTAGTAGCACAAAGGATAAAATCAAATTAAAAGAGAGTATGCCAGATAGGCTCTCAATCTGTGCCAGTTGCGTCCCAGCGTTGACGTAGACAAAGGTGCCAGCGAGCATACCGATTTGACTGACCCAATAAAACGTCCACGTCTTAATCGCAGTGAGACCCATTAATAAGTTGATAATAAAAAAGGGAAAAATAGGCACTAAGCGCAGGGTAAACAGGTAAAACGCGCCTTCTTTTTTGACCCCATTATCTATAGACTCCAGGCGGTCAGGAAAACGCTGCTTGATGGTATCGCGAAGCAAATAGCGCGAAACTAAAAACGCCAAAGTTGCACCAATACTTGAGGCAAAAGAAGCGATCAAAACGCCTTGTACCAACCCAAACAGTGCCCCTGCAGCTAGCGTCAAAATAGCAGCGCCGGGTAATGATAGGGCGGTGACTAACACATAGAGTAAGAAAAACCCGCCGATGATCAAGAGTGGCGACTGCGCTTTGTACTCATCAAACTGATCCATCGAGCCCTTTAAACCTTCAAGGGTCAACAGATCGTTAAGACCAAAATAAAAAAATCCAATAACTAAAATCACTACAAGGAGTACGAGCGCTATTTTTTTTATCATGGGTTGTCCAGTGAAAGGCAAGAAAAAGGGGTGTCCGCTTTAGGATGATAGCGATTGTAAGAGTACGCTTCACCTTTTATAAAAGCAGTTTGATAACCGTTACTTTTAAAACTTTTATATATTTGAGTGATTGTTCAAATAAAATCAGAGCACAGCAATAAAAAGATCGGACATTAGCATTGTAGTCGTTATTGAGCGTTTGTTCAAGTTTACATAAGAGGGCAATTTCAGTGCTTTAAAAGGGTAAATCAGTGCTTAAAAAGATTAAATAGTAACCCTTTGATGTCGAATCAGGTAGCATATGCACTTAAGATGTAAGCGCTATCAGTATTATTATCTGTAGACTAAAAAAAGGGCAATAAGCATGATCAATACCAAAATTTATAAAGCCATTTATGCCTTAGCAGAGGACTTAATTGAGGCTGATCGCATAGGAGATCAGCTGCAATTTGATACACTCTATCGCGAGCTTAACGCCCTTTGCATAGATAACGAGGACACGCCAAAGAATCATCCTGAGCAGTGGGAGACGCTGGCTGACTTTACCGCAGATTTGGATGAAGCGCTGGTCATTTATGACAAAGCGCTAGCTAAGGCGACAGCGATGAATTCAAAAGATCATCTAGCCTCTATCGCTTACTCTATGGCAGTACTGCAGATCGAAAAAGAGGATAAAGCGGCGGCGATACAAAGCCTTCAAAATGCTAAAGTCGCTGCGAACAAGATTGAAGATAAAGAGTTTAAGGTTGAGATTGATGAGTTGCTTGCTACTTTATTAGCTCATTAGGGCGTGTTTGATATTCGATCATGGCACTGACAGAGACTATTTTTTAGTCGATTCAAAGATAAAAATAGTAAGTTTAGTCATTCTAAGCGTCTATTTTTATTAAAGGAACGGCAAAAAAGAGTCCTGTCCTTTTAGGCTGATGCCAAAATTGCTCCCCAGCTCTATATAAGCAGTGTGTTGCAAGTCTAGCTAAGGTCTAGACATTATCTTCAACTTGCGCCGTGTCTGGAACCATTTTAGCGATCAGCAGTGCTCATTTATGAATTATCAAACACGCCCTAATATTAATCATCGAAATTTTACCGACTTAAGTGTCCTTAAAAATGCCAAAATCGAGTATACTTATGCCACTGCGCTTGTATTTTGGCGCAAAGTTGTTCAAGATATTGCATTAACAAATCTTTCAGACGCCCTCCCTTAGTTGAGGGTTACTTTTAATATGGACGTTATTAGGATACTAGTATGAGCTCAAACAATCATGAAGACCGCGTACAACACGAAGGCTTACGCGATAAGATTATGTCGGCCCAAGAGGCTGCCTCATTTGTAAAAAACGGTATGACCTTGGGTATCGCAGGATTCACAGGCGCAGGCTACCCTAAGTTTGTACCAACGGCGATCGCTAACCGTGCCAAAGAAGCTCATGCCAATGGCGAAGAGTTCGGTATCGGTATGCTAACGGGTGCATCTACCGCTCACGACTGCGATGGTGTTTTGGCAGAAGCTAACTGTGTTAACTTTCGCGCGCCGTTTCAATCTGATCCTGCTATGCGCAACAATATCAACGCGGGCAACACGCATTACGTCGATATGCATTTGTCACACTTTGAGCAGCAAGTACGTTTTGGCTTTTATGGCGATATGGACATTGCGCTAATCGAAGCGACTGCTATTACGCCTGAAGGCAAGATTATTCCATCGATGGGTATCGGTACCAATAATCAATGGCTGAAAACTGCCAAAAAAGTCATCATCGAAGTCAATTCGCGCCAAAGTATGAAATTAGAGGGCATGCATGACATCCCTGATGACATTGGTGCGCCGCCTCATCGTCAGCCGATTCCTATCGTCGATCCTGCCAACCGTATTGGTACACCTTATTTAGAGTGTGATCTGGATAAGATTGTCGGTATTGTCATGACGGATGCGCCTGATCGCAATAGTAAATTTGCTGATCCTGATGAAAACTCTAAAACGATCGCTTCACAGATCATTGAGTTTTTGGATCATGAAGTCAAACAAGGTCGCCTGCCAAAGAACTTACTGCCACTACAGTCAGGCGTCGGTAACGTTGCCAATGCTGTGTTGATGGGTCTACAAGACAGCCCGTTTGATAATTTGATGGGTTATACCGAAGTGTTGCAAGATGGTATGCTAGATCTAGTATTAAGCGGCAAGATGGCATCAGCGTCGGCAACGGCATTATCCTTTAGCCCAGATGCTTTGCAGCGCTTTAATGACAATATTGACTTTTTGCGTAATAAGCTTATTTTACGCCCACAAGAATTTACCAACCATCCTGAGGTCATTCGCCGCCTAGGTATTATCGCTATGAATGCCATGATCGAAGCGGATATCTATGGTAACGTCAACTCGACACACATCATGGGTACCAAGATGATGAATGGTATTGGCGGCTCAGGTGACTTTACCCGTAACTCGCATTTCTCATTCTTTGTGAGTCCATCAACCGCTAAAGGTGGCGCGATCTCTGCTATCGTGCCGATGGTATCGCACCACGACCATACTGAGCATGATGTAATGTTCTTGGTCACTGAGCAAGGATTTGCTGATTTGCGTGGTAAATCGCCGCGTCAACGCGCTAAGCTCATTATCGATAACTGCGCGCATCCAGACTATCGCCCAATGCTTCAAGACTACTATGAGCGCGCTCAGAAGTCAGGTCCACTGCATACGCCGCATATTCTTGATGAGGCACTGTCATGGCATCAGCGTTTTGTTGAGACCGGTGACATGCGTATCAAGTAATTATGATTGTGCAATAAACAAAAGCCCCTTATCGAGAGATAAAGGGCTTTTTTGTGTATAAAACTACTCAATCTAGGTCTAAAAAACTTACTCTGCAAAAAAAATTTACTCTTCAAACTTAGCAAGCATCTCATTAATACGCGCGTCTTTGTCTTGCCATATCTGCTCAACCCAAGCAAACATCTGCGCTTTGACGTCCTCATCCTCCTCGTAACCACCGTTTTGAATAGCAGCGACCAAATTATCAGGCACCTCAAGGTAGCGCACATCGACGCTTAGGCGCTGAATGTTGCCTTGCCATAAATCAGCGTAGGTCGGAATGCCATCAGGATAAACGATAGTCATATCCAGTATTCCGTCTATCTCATCGCCTAAAGCGTTGATAGCAAGAGCGAGGCCGCCTGCGCGCGGTTTGAGCAAATGGGTGTAAGGGGAGTTCTGTTTATCGCGCTTAGCCTGAGTAAAGCGCGTGCCTTCCAAATAGTTGAGCAAGGTAAAAGGCTTGTCTTTGAGCAGTGAGCAGGCACGTTTGGCCTCAATGATGTCTTTGCCTTGTAGCGCAGGGTTTTTGGCGATTTGTTTTTTGGAGTGACGGCGCATCATCGGAAAGTCCAAAAAGTAAAAGGTCTGACCGACGATAGGGATATATATCAGCTCAAATTTGGTAAAAAACCGCGTCAGGGGCAGACGGTCTTGGCTAATGTACTGCACGATACTGGTATCAACCCAAGATTGATGATTGCTCACGAGCAAGTACTTACCGCTGGTATCGACATCCTCTGGCAGCTGGATACGCCAGTCTTTCTTGGGGAGTACCGTATCGATTACCGCATTATTACTTTTAATCCAGTGATTGGCGATTTTGATGACTGCTTTGTCAGCGACATCAGCACCAGTGATGATTTTGGTTGCGCCCATAAGCCAAACAGGAATGCTACCTGCAAAGCTATTGCCCAAAATGACACCAGTCGCCGTCGCCAGTGAGACCGCTTTGCCAAGCTTTGGCGTACGGTCATGCATTTTTTGAAACACTGAGGCCAAGCGCATGTAAAACCCTTCTTGTAGCTAATTTTATTCGCTGAATATTTTAGCAGAAATCGCTACAAAAGTAGTCGGTCAGAGATGACTGGTGATTGCACAAGACAAGCGGCGATATATACCCAATCATCTTTGATAAATGATAATGGATACCAAAAACAATGACAGGTATTAGAGTAACTCTGTAAAATAAGCAGACACAAAAAAGCACCTGATAAGGTGCTTTTTGACTTAGTATAATTCGTTATTTTATTAGTTAAGTTTTACATCTGAAGTTACACAATTGCATAAATAGCGTAGATTATTATCAAATAATGCCCCATATACCAAATATTCAAACCAATAAAAGACAATTATGATTTTTATCAGTAATACCATTAGCCTAAGTGAAAGTGAGGTCGAGATTAGTGCTATTCGCGCACAAGGAGCAGGCGGGCAAAACGTCAATAAAGTCTCGTCTGCTATACATTTACGCTTTGATATTAACGCCTCAAGTCTAAGCGACTCTCAAAAGCAGCGCTTGCTCGCTAGTCAAGATAGCAGAGTGACTAAAGACGGCATTTTTGTGTTAAAAGCTCAGCAGTACCGCACCCAAGAGCGCAACAAAATTGATGCCTTTGAACGTCTTAAAGCCTTTATCTTGCAAGCAACCCAAGTCGCCAAGGCGCGCAGACCGACTAAGCCGAGCAGAAATGCTAAACGTAAACGCGTCGATCAAAAGACCCAGCGCGGCAAAACCAAAGCGCTACGCGGCAAGGTAGACTTCTAAGCTGGCTTCTCTTAACTCAAATTTGGATACTATCCTATGTTAATTAATGCAGATTTTTCGCGTCGTGCTGAGCTACCGTCTGAAGAACACCAGTGGGTAAAGTCCCAGCAAGGCGGCGTTGAGCGCGTGATGCTCGATCGCGTAGGCGCGGAAAAAGCGCGCGCGACGAGTCTTGTGCGTTATGCGCCAAGCTCTCACTTTCCCCGTCATCAGCACCCAGGCGGCGAGGAGATTTTGGTATTGTCAGGGATGTTTTCAGCCGATGACGAGCATTACCCTGCAGGCTGGTACTTGCGTAATCCACCAGCGTCAGGTCACACTCCCTTTAGCGATGAAGGAGCGATTATCTTTGTTAAGCTGCGACAGATGCTAGCATCAGAAAATCGTCATGTCGCTATCGACACGTACGATAACGCTAACTGGCAACGCGTCGGCAGCCGTGAAGTTTGTCCTTTATATTCAAGTGAGCACTCTTTAGACAACAGAGAGCAGGTAAGCTTGCAGCGTTTGGGTGCAGACGAAGTTTTATTCAGCGAGGAGCTGCAGGCTCAATTGACAACAGGCGGCGCAGAGCTATTAGTTGTCAAAGGTGCGCTTTTAGATGGGCATCAAACTTATAATAAAGACAGTTGGATACGTATGCCCACAGCTACCGCAGCTACGTCGTCGTCGATAAAAGCAGGGTCGCAAGGCGCTACCGTCTATCTTAAGACGGGTCATTTAGCACAAGTGATTGGCGCAGATGTCGAAGATTTGGACGTTTAATGAGCTCGATTTTCACATTTACGATTTGAGACCTTTAATACAAGAAAAATAAATATGACAAATATACCTGTAGCTATTATTGGGGGCGGGTTAAGTGGTCTATACGCCGCTTATTTACTAGAGAAACAAAGTATCGATTATGTCTTGATAGAAGCGCGTCCTACTCTGGGTGGTCGTATTTTAGATAATAGACTCTTAAGAGACTCAAACTCTGAGCAGACGACTTCACAACATCTTGGCTCTGATAATGCAAAAGATGTAGATAGCTTCGATTTAGGGCCCTCTTGGTTTTGGCCTGAGTTTCAGCCGCAGCTAAGTGCTCTGGTCGATGAGTTAGAGCTTGAGACTTTTGCACAGTTTGAAGAGGGTGATACATTAATCGAGCGCGCTCCTAACGAGCCTGCTATGCGTACATTAGGGTATAAAAGCTCACCGCCATCTATGCGTATTAAAGGTGGCATGAAGGCCTTGATCGACGCTTTATATCATCGCCTTGATCCTTCAAAAGTAGTCACAGGTCAGAGAGTGAAAAGCCTTGATTATACGGATGGTTTTGCGCGAATAACGAGTGAAGATAAGGTAGGGCAAGTGAAAATATGGCAAGCAGAGCAAGTGTTATTGGCACTGCCACCTCGTTTGGTCGAAGCCAGTATTACCTTTGAACCTGAGTTGCCGACGGACTTGAGGGATGAGTGGCGCAATACCGCGACTTGGATGGCGCCTCATGCCAAATACTTTGCGGTTTATGATAACCCTTTTTGGCGCGGGCACGGTCTCTCTGGCGCTGCTCGTAGCTCGCAAGGACCAATGGTTGAGATTCATGATGCCTCTATCATGGATGGCAGCGGCGCGCTATTTGGCTTTGTAGGCGTACCTGCATCTGTCCGTCAAAGCGTCTCAACTGAGGTACTAAAAGAGCATTGCCGCGCGCAACTGGTACGTTTATTTGGTGAGCAAGCAGGCGCGCCAAAGTCTGAATACCTCAAGGATTGGGCACAAGATTCATTTACCGCGACGCTAGCCGATGCCAGTAGCAACGGTCAGCATCCACAAGCGCCTCAATCTCAGCCAATATCAGGTATATGGGCGGATAGTCTGACAGGGATAGGTAGTGAGTGGTCGCCAAGTTTTTCGGGATATCTCGCAGGTGCTGTCGAGGCGGCAAGCCTTGGGGTACAAAGCTTGCCTAAAGGGCTATAGTTAAAAATATTGTTAATAAAGACAAAGCACTAATGTCCTGTCCACACCGCATGACGCTTTTGAATAAAGGCGTCAATACCTTCGCTAACATCGTTCGCCATCATGTTACCAGTCATCACCTTGCCCGCGTACTCATAGGCGTGCGGCAGATCCATATCTAGCTGCTTGTAGAACATATCTTTGCCCGTTTTGACAGCGACAGAGGATTTGCTAGTGATAGCATCGATCAAGGATTGTAGCGCGGCGTCCAGCTGATCGGCTGTTGCCACGCGATTGACAAGCCCTTGTCTCATAGCAGTATCGGCATCGATAAACTCGCCTGTAATCAGCATCTCAAAGGCTTGCTTGCGAGAGAGGTTACGACTGACTGCAACGGCGGGGGTGGAACAGAACAGTCCAACATTTATCCCAGAAGTCGCAAACTTAGAATCGTCTGAGGCGACTGCCAAATCACAAGCAGCGACCAGCTGACAACCTGCCGCCGTTGCAATGCCTTGTACTTTTGCAATGACGATTTGCGGCATACGGTTTAGAGTTAGCATCATCTGACTACACTGCTTAAACAGCGCACTATGAAAGGCCTCATCGCTGTGAGCGCGCATCTCTTTGAGATTGTGACCAGCACAAAATGCCTTACCCGTAGCGGCGATGACGACCACGCGAACCTTTTCATCTTGCGCGATATCATCAAGCTCGGTTTGCATAGCGGTGAGCATATCAACCGACAACGCATTGAACTGTTTAGGACGATTAAGCGTTAAAGTGACAACACTATCAGCGCTGTTTTCTCTAATGATAAACGGCTTGTTGGTCTCGTTGGCGCTTTGACTAGTCGCCTCTGTATTTGTAGTATTCATCTATCTTCCTTGATAAGTAGTGTTCGTTATCGTTAATCATAGCATGGCTTGTTTTTTATACAATAGAGTCGAGGCTTACAAGTACACAAGCCTATATTGCCATTACTACAGTCGGTATATCCAAAAGCCGCTAGATAAGCGATAATACCCTCATAAATTTGCATCCAAGCGAATCACCGTTCGAATTAGTAACCATAAACTTTTAGATACAGGCCATCTTACATGTCCAATAATAACCCTTATAATTTTGTACCGCTCAATCCTACGGGCAGAGATGACAAAGACGGCGTCAATACTTACTCACCTGAGGACATGATTAAAATATACGAGCAGCAGTTCCTTATTCCAGTACCCAAGGACGAGCTGACCGAGTTTTTGCCCGCGCTGAAGCGTTTTTATGATATCGATGACAACACTTTAGATGTCAGCGCCGTGATCTTTGATGCCATAGCGGACGCGACGATTATTTATAATCACAAGGTAAAAACAGGCGAGTATCAAATAGTAGGAAGCTTAGTCACAGAGCAGATTGAAGTAGACGAAGAAAGTGATGAAAGCCCAGACAACCAAGCCTACACGATAGACTGTATGCGTACGTTTTTTATCAATGATGTCGAGATACCTTATCACTTTAATTTATTCGTTCAGGGCGATGGATACTCAACATTGACCGAAAGAGACACGGTCCTTGAGAAGATATACTGGCTGGTAAATGCTGGGTTTGAGGAGCATCTATTAGATAACCCTGACAACCTAGATAGTTTAGAGTCCATCAATGAAGACCTTGCCCGCTTAGGCATTACAGAGATGGATCTGGCGACCGTACATCAACTGGTTGATTATATCGAAGACCACATTATTGATGATGACATGATTGATGCGCTAAACGCGCTAATAGATGACGCTGAGTAGGTTTACCTTAGAGTAACTTTTACGCTCTAGACAGTCATAGTTACCCTTGCTACTATGTGCACATCGTGGGTTTAACAGGTTTGCGCCGCTATAAATACGGACAATCCTTGCAACTTCCAGCACGATACAAAACAATTCTGGTAAAGCGCATGAGCCTGTACTCCGACATCCTCATTTGTGCCTGATTTTATTATTTTGCCGGAGTCATAGGATAAGGTATCACCTATCATGAACCACAGCACTTCTCGCGCCAAATACACACGCCAATATCGTTCGCGTCATCCTCTTGCACAGTATGCGATCAGTCAAATAGAGACACTTGAGCTACGCGCGCAGGACATCATCAAAGCCATGGGTTATCCTACCAAACATACCTTGCCAGCGTGCGAGCGCCTGCGTCATGTGTTGTCCAATCAATACCTTGGGCTTGATGGTAGTTATAGAGATGGATACTTCAGTGCCGATGCGTTTTTAGCTAAGCTGTTCACAGTACTCGAGATGCCCTATGAGCTGTTCGCCGAGGATACCGCGCAGATCAAATATGAATTAAATCCCAACTTACACGCCTTGCCTAAGTATAGCTTGCGAGATGACATTAATATTCAATTTGATAATACCAAACTGCTGCTCGATGCGACTAATGACTATAAATTTACTGTCCAGCAAAAAAAGACCGATAGCGCCTAGTGTTTAAGCGGTTGCTCTGTTGACGGTTAACTGTAGTCCTAACAAAAGCCTCGCTACCCAGTGAGGTTTTTTGCTATCAACTGGGTTACCTAACGTTTTATCCAATCCCAAATAGCGTTCTATTCGCATAATTTAAAATTCATATTAAAAGAAAAAAACAAAACAATAGCCTCAAGATTTAAGCACTTTAAGAGTGGCAAAATATGCGAGGCAGGGGCAATCTATCTTTACAGACTTCGCTCGTACTTAACTCAAGCACAGCTTTCATCTTGCAGTCGGACAAAGCAGTGCTTCTTTATCTCCTCACTCACCCTCGACAAAAACTAGTATTTAGCAATCGGGTAGAACAATCCTTTTCCATTTCCTCGCTGAGCTTTACGCAAAAGACTAGATTTTTGCTGAATGACTAGCAACAGGTAGCAACAATGAGATAGCATGGGTAATTATAGGGACGTTTAGATAAACAAGGAGTCTTCAGATGAAAGCAATCACACGATTTTCGAACAGCTTGATGGAGAAGTATCTACCAGATCCGTTTTTATTCGTCGTTATTTTGACGATTGTCATTTTCGTGATGGGGTTAGGTCTCACCGATTCCTCGCCCGTAGAGATGGTCGCTTATTGGGGCGAGGGCTTCTGGGCATTGCTGGCGTTCTCCATGCAGATGGTGCTAGTGCTGGTTACGGGCTTTGTATTGGCCAGCAGCCCTTTATTCAAAAAGGGGCTGGGTAAGCTGGCAGGTTTTGCGCATTCACCAAGTAGCGCGATTATACTTGTCACCTTGGTATCTCTTGCAGCAAGCTGGATCAACTGGGGCTTTGGCTTGGTGATCGGCGCATTATTCGCCAAAGAGCTGGCTAAGCGCGTTCATGGTGTGGACTATCGATTGCTGATTGCCAGTGCTTACTCTGGCTTTATCATTTGGCATGCAGGATTTTCAGGCTCAATTCCACTATCTATCGCTACCGAAGGTCATCCATTCGTTGAGCAGATAGGTATTGTCCCAACCAGTGCTACGATATTTGCCAGTTATAATTTAATCATCGTGGCAGCTTTGGTCATCATTATACCTTTACTCAACCGTTTGATGATGCCAAGCAAAGCGGATACCGTTACTGTCGATCCCAAAGTTTTGATCGATCCAGTCGAGAAGGAGCTGCCAGCTCAATCTGCGATGACCCCAGCAGAGCGCTTGGAGAACAGCTGGATCCTATCCATGCTAATTGGCGCACTAGGGATTGCCTTTATTGTTTATTATTTTGTACAAAACGGCTTTGCGTTAACGCTTGATCTTGTCAATTTTATGTTTTTATTCCTTGGTATTATATTTCATGGCACGCCGCGTAAATACTTAATCGCAGTACAAGAGGCGGTCAAGGGCGCAGGCGCTATCATCGTTCAGTTTCCATTTTATGCAGGTATCATGGGGATGATGACGGCCTCCGGGTTGGCGGGGTTAATGTCTGAGGCTTTTGTCAGTGTCTCAACCGAGCAGACGCTGCCACTTTTTGCCTTTTTGAGCGCAGGGCTGGTCAATTTCTTTGTGCCATCAGGCGGCGGGCAGTGGGCAGTACAAGCACCAATTATGTTAGAGGCGGCCGACATGCTAGGGAGCGATCCTTCGCGCGTTGCGATGGCGGTGGCATGGGGCGATGCTTGGACAAACATGATTCAGCCATTTTGGGCACTGCCAGCATTAGCCATTGCTGGACTCAAAGCCAAAGATATCATGGGCTTTTGTGTCATTGTATTGCTCGTCAGCGGCGTGGTAATCGCTTTAGGACTCTTATTCTTATAAATAACACTCAATAAATAGACCTTGCCTGCTAGACTGGTGAGGTCTTTTTTGTATTTCAACCGTGAGACTGATTATGACTGCTTCCTTGCCACTCTTATATTCCTTTCGCCGCTGCCCTTATGCCATGCGGGCGAGGCTTGGTATTTTGTTCTCAGAGCAGCAAGTTATACTGCGAGAAATCGTACTAAAGGATAAACCCGCGCAGATGCTAGCGATTAGCCCAAAGGGTACAGTCCCTGTATTGCAACTGAGCGATGGTCAAGTGATTGAAGAGAGTAGGGAGATCATGGAGTGGGCGCTTGCGCAAAATGATCCGCAAGACTTGCTTGATGCCCAAGTGTTGCAGCAAGCCAATACGCTGATCGATCAAAATGATCATGAGTTTAAGCACTGGCTGGATCGCTACAAATACGCAGATCGTCATCTTGAAATGACTCAAGAACAATATCGGCAAAAAGGCGAGACGTTTTTGCAAGTTTTAGAGGAGCTACTTACGCAGAACTTGTATTTGCTAGCAGATAAAGTAACGCTTGCTGATATCGCTATTATGCCTTTTGTACGTCAATTCGCTCATGTCGATCGCAATGCTTTTTATGAGTTACCCTATCCAAATGTGCAGCGCTGGCTGAATCATTGGCTGGCACACACTCTATTTTTGCAAGTCATGACCAAGTATCAGCCGTGGGCGGAGGGCGATGAGGTTGTGTTTTTTGGTGTTTAGTGTCTAAAATCATCATATAAGAACACTCAAACCGAACTCTTGCTATAATGCTCAACGCTATAAAATAAAGATTATCAATTATGGAACACAACGCTGTAGAACAAAAACCGGTATTTATGCCAAGAGTCAATAGTGACAATTTGGTCAAAACAGATATGGTGAGAGTAGAGCGCCACGTTGGGTTTGCCAGTCGCCAAAAGAAAAAATCTATCAATGATTTGCATCAAGTCATCCGCAAAAAATATGGCTTTAGCAATGTCTTAGAGATGTCTAGCAAATCAGGTAATAAGCTGAGCTTTTTGCTCAGTCCACTCAGCCTACAGCTCACCGATGAGGATAGCGGCGGGCAGTATAGTGTCGAGAATATCTTTCAGGCGAGTAAAGTATTTGAGCGTGGTGGCCCTTTTACAGATTTGCTCACTACTGCGCCAAGACAAGCTAAAAAGGACGAGCGCTTGCATCACTCAGGTCAGCTTATTGGCTACAATGATTTCGGTATGGAGTGGGGCATAGAGCCACTAACCGTGTTTTATGACTGGTTATACATCAATGCGCTCAAGCAAAATACGCAGCTTCATGATGAGGTTATGCAGTATCAAGCTTTTACCGATATTACGTTTAATCCCAAAAAGTCTATCCACTGCGCCGCTTATTCGCTAGCAATGTTTGTAGCGCTTAGCAAACGAGAGTTGCTCGATAAGGTTGAAGATGCAGGCACGTTTTATGACTTGCATACTGAGTTTACCGTCAGTAATACCGAGCAATTATTAGAAAAAGGCTGGTTTTGATAATCAACCATTCTAGATGCACGTTGAGTGCTACTGGTCTCTGCTGAGGTAAGCACCAAATTTCCTATATAATGCAATCTCCTTTATGATGATTCATTCGATTTAGGCTCTTTAACAAAACAGCTTTTAATTAGACAAAACGGTGCTCTATGTTTAACGCGACCACGACTCGATTAAATAAATATATTAGCGAAAGCGGTATATGTTCTCGGCGCGACGCTGATCGCTTTATCGAACAAGGTAATGTATACGTTAATGGCAAGCGCGCGCAAGTCGGCGCGCAAGTGAGCGCAGGAGATGCGGTAAAGGTGAATGGACAACTCATCGAGCCGCGAGAGCCCGATGATTTTGTGTTTATCGTCTTAAACAAACCCGTTGGCATTGTCAGCACCACTGAAGCTTCAGAGAAAAACAACATTGTCGATTTTGTGAGGCATAGTTTACGTATTTTCCCCATTGGCCGCTTGGACAAAGACTCGCAAGGCTTAATCTTTTTGACCAATAATGGCGATCTGGTCAACAAGGTATTGCGCGCGGGTAATAACCACGAAAAAGAGTATTTGGTGACGGTGAATAAGCCGGTAACCGATAGTTTTATTGAGGGTTTAGCAGGTGGCGTCCCTATACTAGGGCAGATGACCAAGAAGTGCCCCGTGACAAAGGTTGCGCCCACCGTCTTTAATATTACCTTAGTGCAGGGGCTGAACCGTCAAATCCGCCGTATGTGTGAGCATTTTGGCTATGACGTCGTCAAGCTTGAGCGTACGCGAATCATGAATGTCAATCTTAAGGGTTTACCCGTTGGCGACTGGCGAGATTTGACTGAAAAAGAGTTATCTGTATTGCTTAAATCTATTGGAGAGTCGTCTTCAGAAGATAGTAATGCAAGCAAAAAGTCTCGCAACGGCCCACGAAAAAAATCTCGTAGCAATACATCAAGATCGGCTTCTACATCAACAGGCGCCGCAAAAGATAATAAACACTCTAAAGAGAGTGCTAAAAATCCTAAGGGTTCAAAGGGTAGGGATGGGCGTCCTGCTGGTCGCGGTAAGCATTCAGGTGGCAAGGGCAAACCTGCTGGCAATGGCAAACGCCCTGCTAAAGGCCGAGGGTCTAAGCGCTCTTCACGATAATTAATTCTTAAAGTGTGGTTGCTTAATTAAGTTTTGAGATGGCAATAAGCTAAATAATTTTAATCTTAACGAGATAATAGTATGTTTAAAATAAAAGTAGAACGTATCGTCAAAAAACCGATTAACGACGTGTTTGAAGCACTCAGCGACCATGCTAGTTATGGGTCATTTAAAGCGGTTGGGGCTGCTAAGCTAGTAACGGAAGGTAGCGAGGAGCGAAATGGTGTCGGCGCTTTACGCGTGATTCAAACCGGGCCTGTTAAATTTTGGGAGCGAATCAAGGCATTTGAGCGTCCTACTCATATGCAATACAAAATCGAGAAATCTAGACCGATGAAAATGCAACATGATAAAGGTGTCATTGATCTAAAAGACTTAGGGGACGGCACCACACACGTCACTTGGGTATCTGAGGGTCGCTTGATGTTACCATTGCCATTGATCGGTCGCCTATTTGACCGTCAAATGCAAAAACAAGGAACCGTAGGGTTCAGCAGCATACTTAAATCTATAGAAAGCCGCTAAAGTCGCGGCAAGGTTGAGTGATTGGTGTGTCTTAGGGTGCGTGTCAAAATTAGGGTATAGAGTGCGAGTAACTATTGTTTGTCTTCATCAGACTTGTTTTTTGCAGCTTCAATCTCGTTAAAGCGCGCTAATTGCTCGGGTGTTGCTTTTTGCTGATATTTCTCTTTCCACTCAGAATAGGGCATACCGTAGATAAGCTCACGCGCATCTTCATAATCAATATCAATACCGCGCTCCTCCCCAGCCGCTTTGTACCATTTGGATAGACAGTTGCGACAAAAGTCAGCAAGGTTCATCAGCTCAATATTTTGTACATCTTTGCGCTCGTCTAAATGGGCGAGCAAGCGGCGAAATGCCGCGGCTTCTAATTCAGTGTTTGATTCTAGTTTTGCCATAAGATTTACCTGATTATTGATATGTATTTGGGTGTATATTTTCTATTATACAGAACGCTTTAGAGACAATGATAACCTGTTGTTCTAAGGTTAAGCAAAAAAGCCTCACTACATATTGAATACTATATGAATTAGCCTACGCTTATATCGCTATCTAATCATTACTGGATAAAACAGATGCGTTGCATTTTAAGACGAGACTATAATACTGACTACTAAAGCCTAGGATAGGCCATTTAAAACCAAGGAAGATAACCATTATGTCAATTGTAAATCAATTTCATACTCATGAGGTGCAAAATCAGCCTTATGCCTTAGCCAATTATAATGCATGGGAAACAGACATAGCGCTAAAAGAAGCAGTGGCTCGAGAGGGCGCGTCTTGGGCAGAGAATCATTTGAGCGAGTTTGGTGCACTTACTGGTGGTGAGCTGATCACTAGCGGTTTTTTGGCTAACGAGAACAAGCCTAAACTGCGAAACTTTGACAGTTATGGACGGCGTATAGATGAAGTAGAGTTTCATCCAGCCTACCATGATTTGATGAGGGCGGGCATGAAGTATGGCATGAGCAATTTTGCCTGGCGTAATGAAGAGCGCAGTAGCGCGCACGTGGCACGCGCCGCCGTGATGTATTTAGGGTCACAGCCTGAGGCCGGGTTTGGGTGCCCGATGTCTATGAGCTATGCTGCAATTGCTGCACTACGACATGCGCCTACACTGGCCGATAAATGGTTACCTAAGTTGTTATCTTCAGACTATGATCCGCGTAGCTTACCTATGGAGGAGAAGCTAGGCTGTACTATGGGCATGGGAATGACAGAAAAACAAGGCGGCTCAGACTTACGTCGTAATACGACGAAAGCTACGCTACAAGAGGACGGCTCATATAAAATTATCGGTCATAAATGGTTTTTCTCAGCGCCAATGTGTGACGCTCACCTTGTTTTGGCCCAGTCAGAAAATGGTCTTAGCTGCTTCTTAGTACCGCGTTTTTGTCCTGATGGCACGCGCAATGCTATCCAAGTACAGCGCCTAAAAGACAAATTAGGCGACTGGTCAAATGCCTCATCAGAAGTAGAGTTTCAAGAAGCGTTTGGCGAGTTAGTGGGCATAGAAGGTCGCGGTATCCCGACAATTATTGAAATGGTAGCGCTAACCCGACTCGACTGTATGATTGGCTCATCAGCACAAATGCGTCAAGCTATCGTTCAAGCTATTCATCACACCAGCCAGCGCGAGGCATTTGGTAAGCTACTCATTGATCAGCCTATTATGCGTAATGTGTTGGCAGATTTAGCCTTAGAGTCAGAAGCTGCGATTGCCCTAACTATGCGTATTGCTCGCGCGGTTGATAGCATCGACCACGACCCTCATGAAGCCGCCCTTGCGCGTATCGCCACGGCCATTGGCAAATATTGGATATGCAAACGCACTCCTGTCCTTGTCAATGAGGCGCAAGAATGTCTAGGAGGTAATGGCTATGTGGAAGAGACCATAATGCCGCGTCTCTACAGACAAGCACCGCTCAATTCAATTTGGGAAGGCAGTGGTAATGTACAATGTCTAGATGTGCTTCGAGCATTAAAAAAGGAGCCCGAAACTCGCGATGCACTATTCACAGAGCTAAAAAAAGCAGCAGGCAAAAACCCCGATTATGATGCTGAACTCAAGCGTCTGACAGGGCGTTTTGAGGATACTCAAACCTTGGAGTTTCGTAGCCGTTACGTGATTGAGCGCCTAGCATTAATGCTACAAGCGTCTATCTTGCTACTCACTGACAATACTGAAATCGCAACGATATTCTGTCGCTCTAGGCTTGCAAATGAGCATGGCTTAGCCTTTGGCACTTTGAGTCCTGACGCCCCAGTGGATCTATTAATTGAGCGGGCTGCGGGTGCTACGCAAGCGGTTTTATGAGCTATTAAGTGTTTTAGACGAGCTATCTTCGTAGAGGCATTGATACATAATTATATTAGAGAATTATTAAAAAATGTCCTTTGTAAATAGCTTTTTAAAGGTACAACATATCGTTTAAGCTATGGGTGACCCTAAAATAGAGTACATAGTTGACTCACTATAAAACTGATAATATTAGCGTATCGATTTTATTTCGAATCGACCATACCAGTTAGGTCAGCACCCAAAGTAAGTAGTGATACAATGCTCTGATAATTAATATTTAATAAAAGGTTTACATTATGGCTCGTACCGCTAGCGCATTACATATTTTAGTAAAAGACAAAGAAGTGGCTGAGGGGATTATTGCTAAGCTTAAAAAAGGCGCTCAGTTTGATGTGCTGGCTAAGAAGTATTCAACCTGCCCATCAGGTAAAAAAGGTGGCAGCTTAGGCGAGTTTGAAAAAGGCGATATGGTAGGGCCATTTGATAAAGTCTGCTTCAACGGCGAACTCTTTACCCCGCACTTGGTAAAAACCAAATTTGGCTGGCATGTGGTAAAGGTGCTATATAGGACTTGAGCATTCTTAAACGTTGGAGTCTAGGGCGGCATTGATAAAAGATTTGAGCCTGTTTCTTAATAAATGATGAATACAACAAAGCCAGACAACTTAAGCTGTCTGGCTTAGATATTAGTAGTAATTTATCTATTATAATATTCTCGCTATAAAACCTGCTTACACACCGCAGCGCAATTACTAAATTTCGCTACAACCTTAGAAAATTGAACAAAAAAAAGCCTCACCGCTCGTATAAAGAGTAGTGAGGCTTTTGTGCTTTATCAAAGCAAATTTGGAGCGGGAAAAGAGATTCGAACTCTCGACCCCAACCTTGGCAAGGTTATGCTCTACCACTGAGCTATTCCCGCTAAATCATCATATAAGCCATACCTAAGCATCGCCAGATGATGACAGCATATTATACGTATATTTATTAGTCTGTCAATAATTTTTGTATAAATTATCTCAGTAATCAAACCACGTGTGACTTCAAGATTGTCTTATGGTATAACATATTTTTATAATAAGTATTCCATAATATTTGTGAAGTACAAAACAGCTTTAAAGCTGCAACTACACTTAATAACCCTAATGCTAGAACTATAAAACAAGGACAACAAACATGACTCAACCTTATACCATTGCTGATTATCTATTTGACCGAGTAGCAGAAGCAGGAGCTTCTGAAGTATTTGGCGTGCCAGGCGACTACAACTTATCATTTTTAGATAACATCATAGCCTCGGACAAGCTGCGTTGGGTCGGCAATACCAATGAGCTAAACGCAGGATACGCTGCAGACGGCTACGCTCGTGAGCGTGGCTTTGCAGCGATGGTGACTACTTTTGGCGTGGGCGAGCTGTCGGCGATTAATGCGACCGCAGGCTCGTTTGCAGAGTATGCGCCAGTGCTACATATCGTCGGTGCGCCTGCGACATCACTGCAAAATGCCAAGAGCCGTATTCATCACTCCTTGGGCGATGGCGTTTTCAATCACTTTATCAAGATGGTCGAACCTGTAACTGTCGCGCGCGCGCAGATTACTCCAGAAAATGCGGCATCAGAGATTGACAGAGTGATACGCATGACTCTCAAAAAGCATCGTCCAGGCTACTTAATGCTCTCACCCGATGTGGCAAAGCTACCGATCTATCCACCAACGACTAAGCTAGATGATAGTCAAGAAGACATCACAAGCGCTGCTGCACTGAGCGCCTTCAAGCAAACACTCATTGAGTTCTTACCTAACAAGACAACCACATTGATGGCTGATCTAATGGTGCATCGAATGGGACTACAAGAGGAGCTTAAAGCCTTAATCGCTGATACTGAGGTGCCTTATACCACCTTGTCATGGGGCAAAAGCTTACTTGATGAACAAGGCGAGCGCTGGGTGGGCACCTACTCTGGTGTTGCCTCTAGACCTGTCGCCAAGGATGCGGTCGAGAACTGCGAGTGCTTGATCAAAGTTGGGGTCAATTATACGGATACAACGACCGCAGGATTTAGCCAAAATATCGATGAAAAATCAGTGGTTGATTTGCACTATGAGCGCGCCAGCATCGGCGGGCAAAATTTTGCCCCAATCGCACTAAAGGACAGCTTGCAAGCTGTACACGAGGTGATGACCTCAGGTGTCGATATCATACCTATGCCGCTATGTGAGCCTATGATGCCTCACGAGCAGATTGGCGCAGATAGCGAAGCGATACGTCAAGACGACCTATGGCATATCGTTGCCAAGGGTCTAACCCATAATAATTTGGTGTTTGCCGATCAAGGAACGGCGTATTTTGGTATTAGCGATACGCGTCTGCCTGCTGGAGTGACGTGCTACGGACAACCGATGTGGGGCTCAATTGGCTATACTTTGCCCGCTAGCCTCGGCGCTGGGATTGCTTCCACGCACAAACGCAGCGTACTACTGATAGGCGATGGCTCGGCACTATTAACGATTCAAGATATCGCGGTCATGCTCAAAGAAGGCATCAACCCCTTTATCATACTGGTTAACAATGACGGCTATACCGTTGAGCGTGCGATACATGGTGAGAACCAACCTTATAATGATATTCCGCATTGTGATTGGCAAGTAATGCTGCAAGCCTTTGGTGGTAATGAGACCAATAGCTTAACGTTAAGAGCCCAAACAGCAGGCGAACTAAAGTCTGCACTACAGACAGCAGCAGCAACGACACATAAACTGGTAATGCTAGAGGTGATAACCGATAAGCACGATATCCCGCCGCTACTTGCTGATATCACTAAGGCCCTGCAATAACGAGCAGGTACTTAATGCATCGAACAATTCAAAAACCCTATTTAGTCCTGAGCTATATAGGGTTTATTGTAGATGTTGTCTATCAAGTTCTATATAGAGGCTATTGTGTCATGACAAACTGAGCTATGCTTATGTTAGTGACATATAATGTGATAAGGGGAGGCACCTCATTATGATCTGGGTAAAGATGATTATTGGTGCGCTCATGGTATTGTTGATACAGCTTTTCGCACAGACGCGCTTTTTTTATTTGGCGGCTTTGGCACCGCTTTTTCCAACCTTTACGCTTATTAGTCACTTTATTGTTGGCACTGAGCGTAGCGGTGCAGACTTAAAGATCGCGTTAATATTTAGTATGTTAGGCGTCATACCGCATCTGATTTATACGCTCGTGGTCTTTTTTGGTATTAATTATATGAGCTTGTACAAGGCTCTGCTATTGGGCGTTGTGGCATGGTCTATCGCCGCCGCTATATTAGTCATCGTATGGCAATATATACAAGCCTGAGGTTGTGACAAAAAATACAATGTTTTAGTTATACCCCTAAACAAAAAACCAGCACCTTGAAAGTTAAGATGCTGGCCTTGTCACTACATAATCGATTAGATTACATGTTATGCATATTTTTGCTTATGTCTAACCACACTGACAGCAGTTGCTACAGCAGCTACAGTTTTTGCAGGTGGCCGTACTACTACAATTACACTGGGTGCAATGGCAAGTGTCGTCAGCCATACATACTAGGCTCAGTTTATTCTTGGGCAGAAAAGTCATGATCACTCCTTGTTGATGACAGTCTTATTACTTTAGCAATTATGGCTCTTTAACTGTGCAGTAGTGTTGTTAACTGAGTTTAAGTGGCTTTGAGTACATTAAAACAAATCTTTTACATTCGCGCTAATCATCATTATTCCGCTCACGACCATCAGCGCTATTAGCATAAGTCTAAATTGATAAACACTCATGCCCGCCAAAAATCGCTTGCCGATGACATTGCCAAGCGCCGCACCAAGACCAAGTGCCAAACCATAGATCCAAAGCTGCGCGGTGAGCACGCCAAAAAAGGCATAACTACCAATTTGCGCCAGTCCAACAAAAAACGAGTTTGCGGTTTTGGTGGCGATTAAGCGCTCTTTTTGCAGACCTGTATTCATATAAAACGGATTGAGTACGGGGCCAAGGCCGCCGACCAACGTACTGATAAAAGCGGTGACAAACCCTAATGGGATAAACCCTAACTTTGGCATATCAAAGCTCTTATCGATCTTGCCAAAGCGATACTGAAGCACGGTAGAGACCAAAAACCCGCCAACCAATAGCTGAATCCAGCTCCCATCTAGCCGACTAAATAAAAATGCTGCCAGCCACGCCCCAACGACCGCACTCGGCACATAGTATTTGATGAGTGACCAGTCAATATCTTGCCAAAATAGATATAAGCGCACAGGACGACTAATAAAAGTTCCTAAGTTGATGACTGGCGGCGCAGCTGATGCTCCTAGCATCCAAGAGGTTATAGGTATCAGTAACAAAGCGCCGCCGCCACCTGATATGGTGGAGACAATAAAAGCAATCATGCCTATAGCAAAAAGACCCGCTAAATGCCAAGCAGGTATGGTTTGCACAAGGTTAAATATCGTCTCTAAAATCATAATTATTTACTTTATAGTCCTCTACTTTTACTCATTTAGAACCTAATGAAAGCAGACTCATGACAACAGATAATGATCTTCAATATGTTGAATGCACAGCTCATAAAAGGCGGTAGCCGCAGGAGAAATGCTTTTGTCTGCCAGTTTAAAAATACCGACCTGCCGCGTCAAAGTAGGCTCAAGTAGTGGTATCCATATGAGCTCCGACTCATTAGAGGGAAAGGCGAGTTTGGGTAGGGTTGTAATGCCAAGGTCGTGCCGAAGTAGGGAGAATAAAGAGGTAATATTCTCAACCGTATAGCGCGCCTGCCGGTTTAGCACTTGCGCTTGGGTGTTCTCGAGCAAGCGGCAAGTACCATTATAGATAAATGGCTGACCGACTAACTGTTGCCAGGTTAGACCTTGTTGTGCGGTCAATTCCTTTTGCAAGGCTTTAGAAGATGCGCGCTTTGGTTGCATCAACTGCTGGCACAATACATTACTTTTTAAGCACACGACACCTATAGGGTCTGAGATGAGTGCGGTGAAGTCAATATCTGCTTGATCCACTTGCACATCGTTGCCCAAAGCGACATCGACTTCGCCGGCCAACAACCTATTGGCGACGCCGACAGAGTTATCATCTATCAATACAATCTCAATATCAGGGTATCTCTGCGAGTAGGCGGCTAGTACGCTTGGCAATAATTTTGTGACCAAGGATGGCACGCTTGCAATCCTGATCTTGCCCTTGTCTCCTGCCGCAACCGATTTTAAGTCCTCCTCAAGTGTCTGAGCATAACTTACAAACTGCTCAATCTTTGGCAGGCAAGTCTGCCCAAAAGCGCTAAGGGTTGCGGTATTGCCACTCTCAAACAGTCTTTGACCGAGCGACTTTTCTAGCTCTTTAATAGAAGCGGATAACGCAGCTTGCGTGCGATTGGCGCGATCTGCTGCTGCGCGAAAGCCGCCAGCTTCTACCACTAATAAAAAGTGCCTTAGCTGCTGTAACTTCATACCTTGTTATCCGATAAATCCCTAGGTGATAAATTCTTATGTATTGAGACAAGCACAAGCTGTGCTATTTATAAGAACTATAGCACATGATAGATTAAATTTATCATTATTAATATTTAATGAGTTAGATTTGTTAGAGCCAAAAGAGTAGCATAGATGCTAACCCAAGGAACGTCTAAGTATCTGGCTCAATCTAGATACCCACTACTTAAAGGATTAGTGCTTTATGACCACTCACTCACCTAAGCAAGCTGTCAAAACCTCATTATACGCCTCAAAAGCACCCCTTGAGTGGGCAGTCACCAGTAACGGTACGCTTTATACCGCGCAGATTCCAATTGATGATAAAGGGGAAGTCGTTAGCGGCGGTATCGAGGCGCAAACGCGTCAGACATTGGATAACCTCAAGCATACGCTAGAGAGTGCTGGCGTTGGCATGGATGCAGTACTGCAAGTGCTCATTTATGTGACTGATCGCGATTATCTAAAGACGGTCAATCAAGTCTATGCCGAATACTTTGAAGCGCCTTATCCCAACCGCGCAGCTTTAGTGATCGCAGGACTGGCGCGAGAAGAGATGCTCGTTGAGCTAGTCGTTTATGCCGCTGTGACATAAATTTATAATTATAAAAACGTATGTTAATCATTTATCACGCTCTTAACCTTTATTAAGGATTTTTTATGTCAATTCAAACTACCAAACAAGTATTACAACAAGACCCAAGCCAATCACTCTATATCAATGGGGAGTGGCAAGCGGGCACCGATACTATCAACAACATCAATCCCTCAGACACTAGTGAAAGCATTGGCGATTTTGCGCAGGCAAGCGCAGATCAAGTCAAAGACGCTATCTCTGCTGCCCGCCATGCTCAGCCAAAATGGGAAGCGACGCCACTTGAGAAAAAACAATCTATCTTGCAAGCGATCGGCGATGAGATGATCGCCCGCTGTGATGAATTGGGTACATTGCTTTCACGTGAGGAAGGTAAGCCATTTGCGGAAGGTCGCGGCGAGATTTACCGCGCAGGGCAGTTCTTTCATTACTATGCGGCCGAAGTATTACGTCAAATCGGTGATACCGCAGATTCAGTCCGCCCTGGGGTCAAAGTCGAAGTCACTCGTGAAGCGGTTGGCGTGGTCGCGATTATCTCGCCTTGGAACTTCCCGACGGCAACGGCGGTTTGGAAAATCGCGCCGGCGTTAGCCTTTGGTAATAGTGTCATCTGGAAACCTGCAAACTTGACGCCCGCCAGCGCAGTCGCTATGGCTGAGATTATTCATCGTCAAGGACTGCCTGAGGGCACGTTTAATTTGCTATTAGGCGGCGGCTCATCGGTCGGTGATACGCTTATTCACTCAAAAGATATCGACGCGGTCAGCTTTACAGGCTCAGTACCGACAGGTCGCAAAGTCGCTGCGGCTACTGCGCCAAACTTTGTGCGTTGCCAGCTTGAAATGGGCAGCAAAAACGCCTTGGTCATCGCTGATGATGCTGATATGCAAGTCGCTGTGGACGCGGCAATCGCTGGTGCGTTCGGTGGTTCAGGTCAAAAATGTACCGCCTCTTCACGCTTGATCGTCATGGACGGCGTACACGACGCTTTTGTCGAGGCCATGATCGAGCGGATGAAAACTCTAAAAGTCGGTCACGCGCTTGATGACGGTATCTTTATGGGCCCGGTCGTTGATGATAAGCAATTAACATCAAACATGGATTGGATTGAAAAAGCCAAACAGTCTGGTGCCAACCTAGCTTATGGTGGCGAGCGCCTAGAGATGGCCCACGACGGTTATTACATGGCACCAACCTTGTTTACTGAGACCGAAAACAGCTGGGATATTAACCAAGAAGAGGTCTTTGCACCATTAGCTTGCGTGATGCGCGCCAAAGATTTAGAAGAAGCAATTACCATGACTAACGATACGCGTTTTGGTTTGACAGGCGGCATCATTACTCAAAGCCTACGTAATAGTGCGATGTTTAAAGAGCAAGTGCAAGCGGGCTGCGTCATGGTCAATCTAGCAACAGCGGGTACCGACTATCATGTGCCCTTTGGTGGCCGTAAAGAGTCGAGCTTTGGCCCGCGTGAGCAAGGTCAGTACGCCAAAGAGTTTTATACCATCGTTAAGACCGCTTATCAAAAAGCGTATTAGTTTTTGATGAAGGATAAAGGCGTAGGGTGGGTTAGTTTTTCAAACTCTCGCAGAGAGTGCAGATAAAAGGTAACCCACCATTTCAAACATAAGTTGTTGAATAAAGGCGGGTTACGCTATCGCTAACCCACCCTACGCTCAAGACGAGTAATAAAAAGGATAGCAAAATGTACCAAGATCATATCGTCATCGACGGCTTGCAATATAGCAACTGGGATCGTGATTATTTCAAGATGCTACAAAATAGCGGTATCAACGCGGTACATGCCACTTTGGTCTATCACGAAAACGCACGCCAAACGATGACCCGCTTTGCTGAATGGCATGCGCGCTTTGAGCAAAATAGCGATTTGATTATGCCTGTATATTCTACCAGCGATATCAAAACCGCTAAAGAGCAAGGCAAAGTCGGTATTTTCTTTGGCGCGCAAAACTGCTCGCCTATCGATGATGAGATAGGTCTGATCAGCGTTATGCGCCGTTTGGGGTTACTCATTATGCAGCTGACATATAACAATCAGAGCCTGCTGGCAACGGGCTGTTATGAGTCAAAAGATAGTGGGGTGACACGCTTTGGTCAGCAAGCGATAGCGGAGATGAACCGCGTCGGAATGATTGTTGATATGTCACACAGTGCCGAGCAGTCCACGCTTGAGGCGATAGAGGTATCGTCGCGTCCGATCTGTATTAGCCATGCCAATCCGACTACCGCGCATGATGCGCTACGTAACAAGTCAGATACGGTGATTAGCGCCTTAACCCAAGCAGGTGGGCTATTAGGCTTTAGCTTATACCCGTTTCATTTGCCGAACGGTAGCGACTGCAGCCTTGATGATTTTTGTACCATGATTGCCAACTGCGCTGATAAATACGGCGTCGAGCATTTAGCGATTGGTAGTGACTTGTGCCTCAATCAGCCCAAATCAGTGCTGGAGTGGATGCGTAACGGGCGCTGGTCAAAGGCAATGGACTATGGCGAAGGCAGCGCGAGTAACTCAGGCTGGCCGGATAACTTGCCTTGGTTTGCAGGTGAGAAAGGTATGGAGAATATTTATAACGGTCTGCTTAAGCATGGCTTTAATAAGGTTGATGCTGGCAAGATCATCGGACAAAACTGGTTTGACTTTTTGGAGCAGGGACTTAAGCCTGTGCCTTAGTACGAAAAGCGTGTAAGCATAGATATTTATTACCGTCAAAAGTCACTTCGCTATAAAACACCTGCTGTTCTATAGCGCTCATTGCCATTTAAAGATACAGATTTTAAGGATGATTATCCTATTTTGTCTCTCATTGAATTTGTACCTTAGTTAATTTTGATGCAACAGGACTGGAGCCATATCATGGCAGATTTAAAAGGATTTAACGATAAAGAGCAAGGACGCTCACATAATCTAAGCGCAGCTACGGGTCATCTAACGCGCACGGAGGTGTCAACAGATACTTTGGGTCTTAAAAACCCCGCCTTTTGGTATAGCGGCGGTTTTATCACTCTCTTTGTCTTGATGGCAATATTTGCAGAAGAGCAGCTGGGTATAATTGTAAATACTGCTTTTGCATGGTCAGCCAACATCTTTGGCCCCTTTTGGCAGATACTACTGTTAGCAACTTTTGTCATTGCCTTAGCCGTTGGGGCAGGGCGCACGGGACGAGTTATTCTAGGCAACCTGCCTAAGCCTGAGATGGATAATTTTAAGTGGATGGCGATCTTGTTTTGTACGCTGCTGGCAGGCGGCGGGGTGTTTTGGGCAGCGGCTGAACCTATCGCGCATTTTGTCTCAGCGCCGCCTTTGTATGGTGAGTCGCCAGATTTGCAGCAGCGTGCTTTTAATGCGTTATCTCAGTCTTTTATGCATTGGGGCTTTTTGGCATGGTCGATCGTCGGTAGCTTAACCGCCATCGTTGTCATGCACTTGCATTATGACAAAGGTCTACCGCTCAAGCCGCGTACGCTGTTATATCCTGTATTCGGCGAGCGCGTGCTCACCGGTCAGACCGGCGCTATTATTGACGCCTGTTGTATTATTGCAGTAGCAGCGGGCACGATTGGGCCTATTGGATTTTTGGGATTACAGACGAGCTATGCGCTAAATGAGCTGTTTGGTATTCCTGATACTTTTGTGACTCAGCTGATTATTATTGTCTTTGCGATTATTCTATATACGATTTCGGCTATTAGTGGTCTGGCTCGCGGTATGCAGCTATTGAGCCGTTTTAACGTCATATTAGCTGTGGCGCTAATGGTGTTTATCTTAATCTTTGGCCCAACTAATTTCATCACAAATGGCTATATTCAAGGCGTAGGCACGATGGTCCAAAACTTCATTCCGATGGCGACGTTTCGCGGTGATGAGGACTGGCTTGGCTGGTGGACGGTATTCTTTTGGGGTTGGTTTTTGGGTTATGGCCCAATGATGGCGATCTTTATCGCTCGTATCTCGCGCGGTCGTACCATTCGCCAGCTGATCACAACGGTTTGTATTATCGCACCACTCGTGACTTGTTTTTGGTTCACCGTCGTTGGCGGTTCAGGTCTGGCTTTTGAGATTGCCAATCCAGGTAGTGTGAGCGCCGCTTTTGAAGGCTTTAACTTACCAGGCGCGCTCCTTGCGGTCACGCAGCAATTACCGTTTCCTCTGATTACCTCGATACTGTTCTTGATTTTGACGACTGTCTTTATTGTGACTACCGGGGATTCGATGACTTATACCATTAGTGTTGTCATTAGCGGCGAGCATGAACCAAACGCTATGATACGTACCTTTTGGGGTGTGATGATGGGGATTACTGCTATCGTCCTAATCTCTTTGGGTGCAGGCGGCGTCAGCGCATTGCAGTCCTTTATCGTCATTACTGCAGTGCCCGTGTCCTTTATTTTGCTACCCTCACTTTGGAACGGGCCACAAATTGCGCAGCAAATGGCGCGTGAGCAAGACCTGTACCGCCCGAACCGAGTTGAGACTGATCATAAAATCGCTGAGGAGCAGCTTGCTAAGGATAGACAAGGACGCTAAGAAAAAGAGACTGGCTCACTAGTAAATTATCAATAAAATCAGTAATTTATAGGGTATGTATTCGTTTTGAATGACAACATACCCTAAACAGATAAAAGAGGTTGTTTGTCGTAACGGTTGAGCCTGTTTAGGTTCAACTCTTTAGGTAAGGTAGTGGCATTATGAATTTGATTGATACAAGTACAAATAGTCTTAACGAAGCGGTATTGCCTTTACGTAGCCCTGATGTAGTGATGAACGCTCAAAGGCTTGGGGCGATGCATCAAACGCGCATCAGCTTTGTGCGCACGTTACTACGCAAAATCGATAAGGAGCAATGGACACTCTCAACCCATCTTTGGGATTTGGATGATAGCGGCTATGGGCAAGTGATTTATCGCTTGCAAACGCCCGAGCATACTTATCACTTGGTGGTGTTTTGCCAAGAGCTTGCCGATGATGAGCGTAATGATCGGGTTATCGCACAAAAGTGGGATGTCACCTTTGGTCTAGTCTTTGGCGAGATCGGTCAAGAGCTACTCGATAACCTAAAAGCTAACGTGCCGCTACAAGAAGCCGGACGCAATTCCAACATGGTGATGGTGCTGGCGCGCGCTAACAAAAGCGTACGCGTCTTTGATCATATCGTCACCTCCTTAGCTAAAGGCGCGCAGCCTGATCTTGATATTTTGGCGCAAGTCGGTTATATCTTGCGTACCACGGCGGTCTATGGCAATGGTAAGTTTGGTATCTATGACTTCAAACCACTCGATCACAGCGAGGACTTTAATCAGTCGTTTCGCGCGCAGATGTGCGCTGTTTATTTGCTGCGCGAATTTAGCCTAGATTGGGTGGATTTTTTGGCGAAGAAAAAAGGCGGCACCAAATCGGTCACCTTGCATCCAGAGATTAAGCGCTATCTAGGTATCGGTAATGCGACAGGTCTGGGTATGGCGCCGTATCTGATTAATCATCCCTGTGTCGTTGATCAATGGCTCACAACGCGTGAAGAGGCGCTACAATCTGTTTTAGTGCACACTATTGAACCTGATAAAGTGGCTTATTTTTCGACTCTGCTAAGCCGCGCCATTCAGCATTTCACTGAGATTGTCACTATCGATGCGCAGCAAGTGACGTTGAACAATACTGTCGTCGCAGAGCTCACCCTATTACAGAACAATCTGCTGACAGCAATGAAGGGCTATAAGCGTTGGGGTGATTTTCTACAAGATCATGAGCATCTCAGTTACGAGAGCCAAGAGGTAATAATCTCTTGCTTAATTGAGCTGTATCCTGAGCGCGTGGATAGCTTTCAAGAAAAGGTGAATGCCGATGAGACGCTATCGCTGCCTAAAGGCAAAACCGTTCAGGACTTAATCTTGGTGCTTGAGACTCACTATCAGTGGGCAATTGAAATAGATTTCAGTGCACCTGATAACAGCTACTGGTTTTGGTATCGCTCAGTGGACAAAGAGGAGCCGCGTATGGGCGTACGCGGACAAGAGCCTGGCGATGATCGAGAGCTGTTCTTGGATATTGCCCGCCAAACCAATAAGCTATATTTGGCACTAAAACAGGTCGACCCCAAACAGCTTATCTCGCAGTTTGTCTTAGGTGCGCCCAAACATCGCGCTATCGCCAGACGCGTTTGGACAATGGGACACAAGCCTATGGGCGACATCCAGATCAACGTGCTCCAAAAAGACACTTTACCTATTCATTTACTTCGCTGTAAGCTCTCTATGTTTGGCGCCACCAAGTTTGATCCCAGATCCGATCGCTGGGTACGCGTTACCTTGTTTCAGGGCGCGCCTTTATTTGTTGATGTGCATAGTGATGAGTGGTTGTTTCCGCTATTACCTAAGCTTGACGAGTCTGAGACAGACCCCAAGCACGACGCAGCTGTGCTAAAGGTATCGTCGTCTGATCAGGAGGCGGCGCTATGATCGTCTCGCGTAACGAGATCGTCTCTATGGTATACAAGGCGTTTTCAGGCTTACACCGAGAAGTCGGGGAAGCCGATCTGGTCGCCACTATGGTCGCAGAATTGCAGATGGCAGGACTCGATGGCGTAGGGCAATTTAACAACGCCACGCCCTATATTTTGACTGAACAAGATACGCTCATAGAGATTATGCATCAAGATATAGGTGAGGTGAGTTTAAATCTACATGATAGTAGTCTGGCTTGTCATCTGCCTGCGGTGATGGACTATGCGCTTGAGCTGATGGACAATCGCGATCATTTTAAGGTGACCCTGCACAACTGCCACAATCGCTGGCTGGCCTATAGCGAGCTTTTAAGCTTGGCTGCCAAAGGCTTAGCTTGCCTTGCAAAATGGGACAACGGCACTGCGCCTAAACATACTTTATTCACTTTGAATCAAGGCTTTGTTTATCCTGATATCTATTTCTTTGATGAGAGGCAAACGCGCCACGATACCAACGATATGGTCATCGAGCTTGCCACGAGTAATTTTGATATCGAGCAGGAGATTGAGCACTTTAGACATAAGATATCGACTGATGAGCTATATGAAACCCATCAGCGTGCATGGAAACAAGGCATCTATGTCGATGATGAGCAGTGGGCGATACTCAAACAGACGGCGGCTGCGATACTGGTCGAGAACAGTGAGGCGTCCAGTAAAGGTGCAGGCGGCGTCTAGTAGCTAGGGCGCTTGAGCAAAAACACAATTAATTTATAAAATAAAGAGAGCGGTTTGTTATGATAACAAGCCGCTTTTTTGTGCGGTTTATCTTAGCCCCTAGTTTGGAGCCTGTAAATGTTTGGTAATGTGACCATCAAAAAAATCTATGCCAGAGACCCTAATGAGCCTAACCGGCCCTCAACCACGCTTGAGCTATTGTTTGATTTGGTCTACGTCATAGCCGTGGCAGCAGCGGCAAGTGGTCTACATAATCGCTTGAGTGAACATGATTTGTCAGGCTTTATTACCTTTATCATCGCCTTTTTTATCTTATGGAACGCCTGGACAAGTTTTACGTGGTTTGCTTCAGGTTATGATCCTGATGACTGGTTTTATCGCTTGTCGGTGATGTTTCAGATGTTCGGATCCTTGATGATAGCGGCTAATATTCATCAGTTTTATGAGCAGGGGCTAACTTGGATTGGAGTGACAGGCTATGCCATTATGCGGCTGGCGAGCTGTAGTCAGTGGTGGCGGGTGTACAAAGATGTGCCTGGGCACAAACAAGTCGCTGGGCGTAGCATCGTAGGGCTGCTAACTTTGCAAGCGATGTGGATTGGATGGCTGTTTTTGCCGCCGTCTATGCAAATGCCTGCACTGATTATCTTTATTATCGCGGAGCTCCTCATGCCGTTATGGGCGCGAGTTGAGCAGTTTAACAACTGGCATCCTGGGCATATCGCTGAGCGCTATGGCTTACTCACGATTATCGTCTTGGGTGAAGGCGTCGTTGGTGTCAGCAACAGTATTCAGTATTTTTTGGTCAACTCAGACTCTGCGGCAAGCTCTATTATGTTTTTAGGCTCAAGCCTAGTAGCACTAGTGTTCTCTTTGTGGTGGCTATACTTTATCGTACCCTTTGATAGAATATTGAACAAGGAGCGCGAGCGTCATGATCTATTCTTATTTGGCTATAGTCACTTTTTTATATTTGCCTCCATAGCCGCACTAGGTAGCGCGCTCAATCTCGTCACTGAAGCCACGGCGAGCGGCACAACGAGCGAGAGCATGGTATCAGAGCCGTATGCTATGAGCGTATTGATGGTGATGCTGACCTTGTATCTACTGACGCTCACAATTCTTAGAACGCTGATGTGTCGCAAGTCCAGTCGCAACGCTCAGGCCCTACTGATAGCACTAGTTATCATAGTCTTGAGCTACTTTGCAGTCTCGCAAGGCCTGCCGATTACTTTAGGGATTTGGCTAAGCACTCTTGCGCCCGTTGTGATGATTTGGTTTTTTACTCAAGACAACAAGCATTGGAAAGTAAGTTAGTTTGGAGTGTAAATTGCGCTTGTTACGGCAACATTTTTAGCGCACTATAGAGCATAACTAGGTGATAAGGCTATGATTTTATTGATAGCTTTTGGCGGGTTAAGTCAGATCTCATCTTAAAGTTGGGACAAAAAATCTGCAATCTAAATACTCTATATTGGCACTGTTATGACACAAAACTTGTCATCTTACGCACTAAAAGCATCTATTGTGATACTAGTTTTGGTATTACACGGTGCTACGGTATGGGCAATGATGTCTATACAAACGCCTGCGCGCCCTGAGATAACCCCTGTTATTCAACCCATTCAAATAGAGCTCATCACACTCGATACGTCTAATAAAGCGTTAAGTACAGACACGCAACTGGTCACGCCCAAACCTAAAAAAGTAGAAGCAGTCGAGCCTCAATCAATACTAAAGTCAGCTGCACCTAAACCACCAGAAGTAAAATCCGTCCAAACGCTTACACAAAAAGAGCCTACCCAAAAAATTTCATCTATAGAACCTACTGTGACTGAATCCAAAGATACAAGTCAAACTGTAGCGTCAGATGTTAAAGACTCTAAACCCAATACAAGCCAAGAGTCATCCGTCATATCTGCTCAAAAACTCTCAACTCATGAGTCCAGAACCATAACTCGCGCTACAACTCAAACTGATGACTCCGAATTTGATCTCGCTGCGATGATCAGAGCCATTAATGCGCAGTATAAGCGCGAGCAAGCCAAGCAGCGAAAGTCTTTGGCAAAACAAGCAGATAGAAAGCTTAGACAGCAAGAAGAGTGGCGATTGCAGGCTGAAAACGAAACGATTACTAAAATGCTTGCTTTAGCTGCTGAGCAAGCTGAAGATCAGCAAGCTGACATAGATACATCAGCATCCAAAAATGACGAGAACACATCCTTTACAGCAGACTTTGGTAGCTGGCGTGATGAACGTGAGCCAATCACTAGCATGCCCACGCTTGTATGGCAGAGTGTCGATAGAGACTTGGGCGATGTCTTCATTGTGCTGCTAGAGTTGCAGGTTGATAAAGAGGGTAGTATCACTGAGGTGCAAATTCTTGAGACATCAGGCAGCCCGATTATCGATGCGATAGCCACTACGCAAGTCAGAAGCGGACAACTCAACCCAATACAAAATGGCGGTATCGAAGTTGATGCAGTGGTACCTATGTCTTTAATATACGAGCGACCAACATTTAGAAATAAGCAATTGCAAGCTAGTGGTGATTAAATAGACTACTTGTGAGGATAAAGGTCCCGCCTTTGATCTTAAAGTGTATGTCGTATTTCATAAAATAACCCCCAAAAGCTGTGTCCAACTTATGGGGGGCAGTTCACTTCATTATGAGGGCAGGGCTTTTAAACCTTTTAACTAAACGCCCGCTCAAAAAACCACCATAGAGCAATGATGATACTAATCAGCGACCCTAAATAAAAAATTGCCCACTTGTAAAACTGGGTATGACGCAGCAATAATGCCAACGGAAAAACAACGGCGATAAATACCAGTTGCCCAAGCTCGATACCAATGTTAAAGCTAAGCAGTGCCAGCACGCGCGCACTAGTCGCTAATGGCAAATCGACGAGGACGTTGGCAAAGCCAAAGCCGTGAATGAGACCAAAAATAAAGGCTAAGTACACCGCTCTGACTCGCAGCAAAGGCACGAGGTTATTAAGCGCGGCAAAGGCAATGGACAGCGCAATAATAGATTCGATGATTTGTGCAGGTATACTAACAACTTGCAGAGCCGCTAGGCTTAGCGTGATTGAATGCGCTAGGGTAAATGAAGTGGCAATCCAAAATACCTCAAGTAACGCCGATTTCGGTTTTGTCACCGCGACTAGCTGTTTTTGCTTGCGCACGTATACCGCTGGTATCAAGAGCACAAACAAGAACAGCAGATGATCCCAGCCGATGAGCAAATGATGTATGCCACTTGTTAAGAAGTTAAAGGCCATAGCCAGCATACCGGTATCTGCCTGCGACCCTAGCGGATGCTGTCCTACAGAGAGCACTTGTAGCGAAGTATCATCACTTGCCTTAGTCAATAGCAAGCGATGATTGGCATCGATACCTGAAAGTATCTGATAATCAAGCATGTCAATAGAAGAGGCGCAGTCAAACTTAAAATCTGTATACAGATAGTTAAATCCGCCGCGGGTATTGATCGCTAAAGGCTCAAAAGCAGTGATTTGACAAGGTTGACCACCGCTTTGCAATACCACTTGCGAGGCAATAATCGCCTCTATCAGCGGTGCTTGCGCTTTGATTTCCGCCCAGCTTACATCGCGGTCTTGGTTTGGGTCTATGTCTATAAGTAGCGCTAAATCTCGAAGCGATAACTCATACTGAGCGGCGTACTGGCTTTCAGAATCGACTGAATTTAGGTTTAGATAAGCGGTACTCGACTCATGCGCCTGCGCTACAGTCGCCGTTATAGTTAGCAGTATCGCCAGTAAAGATAGCGTCAAATAATGATAAGCATGACGCCATGAGAGTTTTTTATACGTGCTCATAGAGACTTATCCTTATTCATCGCCTGCGTGACAGTGCAGTTAAGACACTTATCTATTTTGCCTAAGCGCAATGCTTGCTCAAGTGCAGGATACTCAAACTGCGTATCACTGATAAATTGCTGGAGAATATCGATATCTTGTTGACTACTCGCTTTGATAGCGGCGGTTGCATATAGCACAATATCAGCCGTTTCGCGCTGCTGTTGCCAGTTGTCCCGCGCAAGTTTAAGCGCGTCGTCCGTTTGCTCAGCGAGCAGAGCATACATCGCTTGCTCGCGAGTATGGGCGTTTTCGCCGCGCAATTGCCACACGTCAATACGCTCTTTCATAAGTGCTAGGTTTGTATCCGCTTTGGGGTCTCCCGACTGCATTTGCGCATCGATAAGACGCAGTAGCAGTGCATCTTTATCAGTATGATCTTGTAGCAAATCGATTACTTGTTGGTACTCACCGATGCTTAGTAGCCAATCTGCACGCGCCATCAGTGCTGGCACGGTTTGCTCATCCATCACCGCAAAGACTTGCTTGGCAAGTGCGGTATCTTGGCTACGCAGGGCAGCATCAGCTTGCATCAAATATATCCAGCGAGCCGTTGATGGATCAAGTCCAGGCGCGATTGCTGCAAGTCCATCTAAGGTCTGGTTAGCTTGACTAAGATCTCCCGTCATACTTTGTATTTGAGCGATACAAGCGGCTTGGTATACACGTAGCGAAGGATCACTTAATCGGTCACAGTACTCCGTAGCCTCATCAAACTGTCCTTGTACAACCAGCAATGAGGAAAGGGTTAATAGGGCATCTGGATACGCGGGGTTTTGACTCAGTATTTGACCGAGTATCTCTTTTGCCTCAGCAAACTTGTGATCCGACTGCAATGCTCGTGCTCGCAGCATTAGAGTCTCTATGCTTTGATCTTCGCTTTGATCCAATTGCGCGCGTGCTTGACCGAGCGCGCGCGGGTCGCCTTCTAAATAAGCGCGTTCTAGTAGCTGCCGAGCATTGTCGTTATTACCAGTATGAGCAGGAGCTGTCAGATCAGAGGCGCTGCTATAACGAGGAGGCGGGGAGTCTGACGGCAGAGTCTCAAGGACTTGCATATCGTCTGTCGGTATAAAGGGCGCGGCATACAATATCTGACTACTAAACAGTAAAATGAGCAAGCCAATCACAGATTTTGTCCATAGCATAAGAGTACTCCTCACAAAACGTAAAGAAACACCTGATCAGAAATCCGATCAGGTGTTAGGGTTTTTTGCAGAACACTATAAAGAGGCGTTAGGATCTTTGATAGCGATAGGCTCTGCTCGATTGGCGTCAGACAACATAATCCTGTCGATGTCTTGCGGCTCATCGGTATTGACATTATTGCTAGCATCAATCACAGCAGAGGTCTTGTTTACTGCATCCTGTGCATTGGCTTGATCTTTGATAAGATCATTATCCACTTGGCTTGGCGGGTCAAAATTGTCGTTATCATTATCACCAAAGCAACCTGTCAGAGCCGCCGAACCTGTAACCAATACTGCTAAAAGTAAATAGCGCATCGTATTTCTCCTTGAGTTAGCGTCAGCTTATCGGCTGTCTGAATCTGAATCTGAATTTCCGCTACCTGCGTTAGGAGTCGTTAGATAAGGAAAGACTGAGTCAAACTCGGTAGCCGTTTTAAGTGCACGATCAGTGAGTAACGCTTTACCCGCTTTTGCATCTGCAGGTGCACATGGAATAACAGTATTTGGCAAACCTGAATGACACAATGCACCCATAGAGACTCTTAAAGCAATATCGGTGACATCATCACCGGGGCGTCGACCATTTGGAAATCCAGCAGTATCAACACCAGTACTAGGACGTCCATCAGTTTGAACGCTTTGAATAAGACTAAGTAGTCCTAGATCGTTCTGATTATTAGCGGCTACAGCAGGAATACTAGTATTTAGGCGCAGCATTTCTGATAGCACTTGGTCTGTATTAGCAGGAATAGCAGGTTTGTTGACCGTTGGTACGCCTGTTAAAAAGGCAGTGACAAGATCCTGACGCGGAAGGTTAGTCGGTGCTGGTGCTGCAAACAAAGTCTCAATGAGTTTTGGAAGCGTAGGGTAGAGGACATAAGGTGCAAAGTTGTTAGCGTCATCTTTTGGCTCTGAGGCGTTAAATTTATCTTTGTCTTTTAAACCGATAATCACTTCATTAACTAGCGGCATACCTAATCTTGACACTTGTGTCCATGCACCGCCTTTTTTGGCTGTAGTGCTAATACCGGAGCCAGGATTTGGATTGACTAAAGTTGCTTGACGCACACTCGCTGTTGTCCATGCACCAATGACAGGGTCAGAACCAGCAGTTAAACAAGCCTTAGGTACTTCCATCGCAATCGAGGTGACGTTCTTGTCTGCTAATATATTAGTTCCACCATCACGCGACAGTGTGGGATCAAGGTTAATTAAATCAAATACTCTGCCTAGATCAATAGCAAAACCTTCAGCGCGCTGACCAACAAACACTTTACCCTTAGTATTACAGCCTGGAATGGTCAAATCGTTAATAAATCCTCGAGCATAATTAGGATAGTCAGCGAAAGACTTGGTACCGATATAATCAAATGGCTTATCAAAAGTACCTAAAGACGTCCGATTGCCACTACGGCGATCGCCTTTCACCATTGTGACTTCATACTTTTCAGTGGTTTGTAGATTTGATTTGTTTGACGCATCACCAATATTAGACAAAGCAACAGCAACGTCTGGCGTTGATGGATCGTTATCAGTGTCAAGCCCGATGCTGTTCAAATTTTGCGTAAAGTTAAACTGAAAGGTAATATCTTCGACCGCATCGCCATTGTTGTCGATATGAATCTCATACAGGGCATCTGGATCAAGGGCAAAATAGTTCGGTCCGCCATAGGCGTCTTGTAATGGCAGATAGTTGGCGATAATCGTGACAAAGTTTGCACGATTATTCTCGTAGCTGTTAAACATATAAAAGTCGGTAGCATCGACTTTAGGAGTCTTAGTAATAGAAGGGGCTTCTCGGTGACTTGAGGCTACTGCGCTTGCACTCATGCACAGAGTTACCGCTGCTATTAACGCTTTGGTCGTGTGTTTCATACGTATCCTTGTAAAGAAACTGAAGTGAGATGGGGTTTAGAACTTTAGTTAAGACATTGAAACTATGATGATTTTAATATATAAGCATCATAGCTGTTATTGAGTATACGCTCAAAAAGTCTTAAATATTTGTATATCTATCGGGTTTATTGCTACGTTCGTCGGATATTACAAATACTTACATTTTGAAAGATTTGCACTTTGACAAAAAAATAGCTTAGATAATCGTTTATTAAAATTTTTAATATAAACAAATATTTAGCGGTTTTATTTTGAATTGAGTGAAGGAAAATAGTGAAGTTATGGACTGTTAACATTGAGTATTATATTAAAGGTCAACTAAACCCCATAAATATTACTCTCAATATTGTGTTTCATATGCAGCAGTCGCGGAGCAATGACTTGCTCAATCTTGGTACGGCTAAGCACAAAGCTTGGCGCGCCGCAATTAAAGGTGAGTAGGCCCTCAGTGGGATGCATGATGGCCGTGGCCACAGCATTGACCTCCTTTTGCCAATCGCCAAATGAAAAGCAATAGCCAAAGTTCTCAAAGTCTTTAAACGCTTGCTCTAGGCTCGACTTGATTTTTGACCAGTCTTTATCGTGCTTACTACGAATCGCATTCATAATAAAGTCTTGCTCGGCAGGTGGCATACTCGCTAAGCAAGCACGTCCCATCGCACTAGAGTGCATAGGCAAGTACGACCCGACATTACGGCGCATGGTTGTGGTGCTAGAGCCTTGCACGACGTTTAGATACACCATCATCAGCCGATCGCGGGTTGCCATGGCAACGGCGCTGTCGGCGTACTCTGCTAGATCCGCCATGTAAGGCGTGACAAGATTATTAATAGAGATATTTGCCATCATGGTATAACCAAAGCCCAACACGCCAGCTGCCAGTTGGTACTTGCTACTGGTAGTAGATTGTTTTAGATAGCCGAGTTTGACTAAGGTATAGGTAAGACGCGTAATTGTGCCTTTAGGCAGCCCTGTTAATTGGCTGAGATCTTGATTGCCAAGCATGGGCTGCTGCGGGGTAAAACATCGTAGCAGCTCAAGCCCGCGAGCGAGTGCGGTGACAAACTGCCGATCGCTTTGATCTTTCATCTCACTTATAGGCTCTAGCAGCTCAAGAGCGCTGCTCGTAGTATTACGAATCGTCATAGGGCGTAGTATTGTAGGTAGTATTCTTGGTTGAGGTTATTCGCTCACTTCTTTAATCATATTGCGAGCGATAATAATTTGCTGAATTTGCGTGGTGCCTTCGTACAGACGATACAGACGCACATCACGATAAAAACGCTCAATACCGTAATCTGCAATGTAACCGGCGCCGCCATGAATCTGTACTGCGCGATCGGCTACGCGTCCACACATCTCAGTGGCAAACATCTTAGCACAGGAGGACTCAGTCACCACATCTTTACCTTCATCACGCAGGCGCGAGGCATCGAGCACCATAGATTTGGCCGCATAAATCTCAGCCTTTGAATCAGCAAGCATCGCCTGAATCAGCTGAAAACTGGCAATCGGTTGACCAAACTGTTTGCGATCGACAGCGTAGCGCAGCGCATCATCTAACATGCGAGAGGCCGCCGCAGTACTGGCCGCTGCAATATGCAAACGACCTTTATCCAGCACTTTCATCGCCGTCTTAAAGCCGACACCCTCGACGCCGCCGATCAAAGCACTTGCTGGCACCACGCAGTTATCAAAGATCACATCACAAGTATGCGCGCCTTTTTGTCCCATTTTTTTATCGATTTTACCTAAAGTAATGCCTGGGGTATCGCTTTCAACGATAAAGGCAGAGATCCCGCCCGCGCGTTTGTTCTGAGGGTCGGTACGCGCCATCACCGTGAAGACGCCTGCTTGTGGTGCGTTGGTGATATAGCGCTTAGTGCCGTTAATGACATAAGTATCGCCGTCTTTGATAGCAGTAGTGCGCAAGGAGGCGGCATCCGAGCCTGCTTCGGGTTCAGTCAGACAAAACGAGCCGATAATCTCGCCGCTGGCAAGTTTGGGTAGATATTTTTGCTTTTGATCTTCGGTGCCGTCGATGACCAGACCTGAGGAGCCAATGCCGTTGTTGGTACCGATAAGCGAGCGAAACGCAGGGGAGGTGCGTCCCATCTCAAAAGCGACGATGACCTCTTCTTCCATCGTGAGTCCAAGACCGCCGTATTCTTCTGGTATGGTCAATCCAAATAGACCCAGCTCGCGCATTTGACTGATGATCTCTTCTGGCAGGCGATCGTTTTCTGCGACCCAGTCTTCATTAGGTATGAGCTGATCGTTGACAAATTGACGAACGGTATTGACGATATGGTCGAGGACTTCTTGATCTCTAATCATGGGACTTCCTTGTCTGGTGTGACTGAATGTGAGAATAGTTTGGATAAGTTTAACGCTTATAACTAATAATATAAAAAACTGATAGTGCAAATAACCGATAGCACAAATAACGGTTTTACATAAAGAGCTTGTATGAGCCAAATAGCATAATCTATACTAAAGCAGATTACAACAATTTCGGTTTTAAGAACCGCAGTGCGGTATTTTAGTAGTGTTGTATTAATATACGCAAGACAACAAATAAGGATAGCATCATGGAAGAGTCCATCATTACCTGTGAGACATTAGATAGTGGCGTAAGTGTAATAACCCTCAATCGTCCTAAAGTTCGCAACGCCCTAAACGCTGAGTTACGCGCGCAGATGGCAGAGATTTTTATTCGATTAAATAATGACTCAAAGACCAAAGCTATCGTACTCACTGGCGGTGATAAAGTATTCGCCGCGGGTGCTGATATCAATGACTTTTTGACTGCAAAGACAGTCGATGTTTATCTGCGTCATAGCGAACAGTATTGGGACGCGATTACCGATTGCCGTAAACCTATTATCGCCGCAGTTAATGGCTATGCGCTTGGCGGCGGCTGTGAGCTTGCGATGCATGCCGATATTATTGTCGCGGGCAAGTCGGCTAAGTTTGGACAGCCAGAGATTAAGATAGGTCTGATGCCAGGGGCAGGAGGTACGCAGCGATTGTTTCGCTTGCTTGGCAAGCATAAAGCTATGAAGCTCATCTTAACGGGCGATATGATAAGCGCTGATCAGGCGGATCAAATGGGACTAGTGTCTGAAGTGGTGGACGATGAGGCGACTATTAAGCGCGCTGTAGAAATCGCTGAGCAGTTGGCAGGCTACTCGCCCATTGCTTTAACCCAAATCAAAGAAGTCGCCAACCTTGGGGTGGACATGCCATTGCAAGCGGCTCTAGCTTTAGAGCGTAAAGCCTTTCAGATTTTATTTGATACCGAAGATCAAAAAGAAGGCGCAAAAGCCTTTTTGGAAAAGCGTGATGCCAACTACAAAGGACAGTAGTCGTTTAAGGGATTAAGACACCACTAAATCATATAAAGGAATACTATGACTATCACATCATCAGATATGCAATCATTAGCCATTATTGGCACGGGCATCATGGGTATGGGTATTGCCCAAATCGCAGCGCAAGCGGGCATTAACGTATTGTTATTTGATGCCAAAACAGGAGCCGCTGAGCAAGGACGTCAAGCGCTTCAAGCGACACTTAAAAAACTTGCGGCTAAGGGGAAGTTTACCGATGAGCAATTGCAAGCGACTTTGGCTAATCTAACGGTGATTGAGGATATCGCACAAATTGCTGAAGTGGATATTGTTGTTGAGGCCATTATTGAAAATTTAGAGATCAAACAGCAGCTGTTTAAGCAATTAGAAGGCCTTGTTCCTACCGATACCATTTTAGCAACTAATACCTCATCGCTATCAGTGACCGCCATTGCCTCGGTTTGTACTTACCCAGAGCGGGTAGCAGGGTTTCACTTCTTTAATCCTGTACCGCTTATGAAAATCGTTGAGGTAATCCCAGGTCTCTCAACCGAGCCTGCAGTAACCCAAACGCTTACCAGTTTAGCCAAACGTATAGGCCATTTAGGCGTCGTCGCAAAGGATACGCCAGGGTTTATCGTCAATCATGGCGGTAGAGCTTTTGGTACAGAGGCGTTAAAAATACTAGGCGAGGACGTTGCCAGTCTTGAGCAGATTGATCGTATTTTGCGCGATGGCGCAGGCTTTCGTATGGGACCGTTTGAGCTGATGGATCTGACAGGCGTCGATGTCTCGCATCCGGTTATGGAATCGATTTATAATCAATATTACTTCGAGCCGCGCTATCGCCCGCATCCATTAACACGGCAAATGCTAGAGGGTAACAAGCTTGGTCGTAAAGTGGGTGAGGGCTTTTATCAGTACATAGACAATAAAAAGCAAGATAGTAAAAAGGTGACAGCAGATACCGCTCAAGAGTCTTTGTCTAACGCTGTATCTGACAAAGCCGTTAATTCAGTTTGGATTGGCGCGGATTTAGCGGCAGATAAACAACAGCTGGTTGATTACCTAAACGCTAATGACATCACTATCGATAATAACGATACCCCAAACCCTAGCAGTTTGGTATTACTGGCGATTTATGGCGAAGATACCACCAATGCCGCTATTCGCTATCAAGTGAACCCTCAACAAGCGGTTGCCATCGATATGCTAACGGACTTATCTAAGCATCGTACGTTGATGCCAAGTATCGTTACAAAGGACAAATTTGTCACGCAGGCTGATACTTTATTCGGTAAAAGCTTAAATAATAATTTGAATGAAGGCTCAGCTGGTGCTTCGCTAATTAAAGAAAGCACGGGCTTTGTGGCGCAGCGAGTTATGGCGATGGTGATTAATTTGGGCTGTGATATGGCGCAGCAAAGCATAGCGACGCCTGAGGATATCGACAATGCCATCAAGCTTGGCTTGGGATATCCGTTCGGTCCGATTTCGTGGGGTGACGCGCTTGGTGCTTCGCGTATTTTACTTATCTTAGAGCGTGTTTATGCTCTAACAGGTGATCCGCGTTACCGTCCTAGTCCGTGGTTACAGCGCCGTGCCAAGCTTAGTATTTCGCTGTTTACGCAGCAGAGTAATTTTTAATGCCAGATCTTTAATGCTAAAAACTAAAGCAGTTTGATGAACTCTATATCTCAATCGAAGCAACTCTTAAAACACAACAAGGAACAGTGATGTTAGACGCTTATATTTATGATGGATTAAGAAGTCCTTTCGGTCGCCATGGCGGCGCACTTGCCACTGTGCGTCCTGATGATATGATTGCGGCAGTGATCAAAGCTTTGGTTGAAAAACACCAATTGCCCAGCGACATCTTTGATGAAGTACTGATCGGTAACACCAACCAAGCGGGTGAAGACTCACGCAACATCGCACGCAATGCCGCATTACTAGCGGGACTAGATGTCACCACGCCCGGTCAAACCGTCAATCGTCTATGCGCGTCAGGGCTATCTACTGTCATTGATGCCGCGCGCGCTATCACTTGCAACGAAGGGGACATATTTTTGGCAGGTGGCGTTGAGTCCATGACCCGCGCGCCCTTTGTCTTTGCCAAGACCGAGCAGCCTTTTAGTCGTGACTTTAAAGTATTTGATACCACTATTGGTAGCCGATTTCCTAATCCTGTTTTAACCAAAGAATTTGGTGGCGATAGCATGCCGCAAACGGGTGATAATGTCGCGCGCAAATACGACATCAGCCGAGAAGAAGCCGATAAATTCGCAGCCGCCTCGCAAGCGAAATATCAAACCGCCAAACAAGCTAGTTTCTTTGATGAGGAAATAACGCCAATCACAGTATCGCAAGGTAAAAAATTACCAGACAAAGCGATAACGGAAGATGAGCATCCTCGCGCTAGCTCTACGGTAGAAGCACTGCAAAAGCTAAAACCGTTGAATGAGAATGGCGTGGTCACAGCAGGGAATGCATCAGGTATTAACGATGGCGCCGCTGCGCTGATTATTGGCTCAAAACAAGCAGAAGAAAAACTAGGCTTTAAACCTATTGCCAAGATTTTATCCTCTGGCGCGATGGGCGTTGAGCCAAATATTATGGGCGTAGGCCCCGTTGAGGCGATAAAGCTAGCACTCAAACGCGCTGACTTGACCCTTGATGATATGTCCATCATTGAGATTAATGAAGCCTTTGCATCCCAAGTACTAGGCTGCCTAAAGGGTTTGGATATCGACTTTGATGACAAGCGCGTTAACCCAAATGGCGGCGCGATTGCGGTCGGTCATCCGCTTGGTGCGTCAGGTGCTCGCATAGCCTTAAGTACGGCGCGCGAGCTACAGCGCACGGGCGGACAATACGCGGTAGTCAGTTTATGCATTGGTATTGGGCAAGGGCTGGCTATGGTGATAGAGCGGGTGTGAGCGGTTAGATAGTATTTGGTTCATACTCAATATATTTCAAAATAACGCGCAGTCAGTTGCGGTAGTTAATAATGTAAACTAGAAGGAGAATGTCAGCTTTGTAAAGACAAAGTCTATTCGAAATAGTACAGATTAAACAGTAGAGGCATTGATAATAGTCTGTCACAGCTGCACGCAAAGCATGTTGGTCGGGTTTAATTAAGCAAAAATAGAACCGCCAAGTAAGCTCATGATTTGGCGGTTCTAAAATACAATAGCTAGTTTGCTGATTATAACGAGATTTGCTGGGCTTCGCCTTTTTCAAGTGCAAGCTTAGCAGCAGCAGAAGCAACTGCTAAATCTTGCAGGCCAACACCAGTCCCATCAAACAAGGTAATCTCATCATCATTACTACGACCTGCATGTTCACCGTTGATGACGTCACCAAGAGTAGTGATATCACTTTCTTTGATAGCACCAGACTTAATCGCATGCTGAGCCTCACCAAGGCTAATCGATTGCGCGATTTCATCAGTAAATACGGTAGCGGCGGCGATCAAGGCAGGATCGACTTCTTGTTTTCCGACCGTATCAGTACCCATACAGGCGATATGTGTACCAGATTTGATCCACTCTTTCATAAGCAGCGGCTCAAACGCTGAGGTAATCGTGATGATTACATCAGCCTGCTTGCAAAGCTCTTCGCGCTCCACTGATTTAAACGGTACGCCTATCTCTTCAGCGACGGCTTGTAGGGTTTTGAGGCGATCCTTGTTCTTGTTCCAAGCCACTACCTTTTCAAAATTGCGTTGCTCAAGAGCAGCACGCAGCTGAAAAGTAGACTGATGACCGGCGCCGATCATACCTAATACTTTGCTATCTGTGCGCGCTAAATGGGCAATCGACACGGCAGAGGCGGCCGCTGTACGTACCGCCGTTAGGTAATTGCCACCGACGAGGGCGCGCAACTTACCATTATCTGGATTGAATAAGAAAATCGTTGACTGATGATTGGTCAAGCCTTTAGCGGCATTGCCTGGCCAATAACCACCTGATTTTAAACCTAGTGATTTACCAGCACGGTCAAAGCCAGATTTAAAGCCATATAATGCATCAGCATAGCCAATTGCTTCACGAATCACAGGGAAATTATAGGCATCACCGCTTGCCATAGAAGCGAACACGCTCTCAACTGCTATAAATGCAGATTGGCGATCAATCACAGACTTACAAGCCTCTTCTGAGACGATTATTAATCCTTCACTATGGTCACTCATAAAAGCTCCTTTTTATATATTGTCTATATAGAATTACTGCAAAATCAATGCGATAAATAGCGAAAGGCAGTACGTTGTGCCCGATTCGATAAAATATCAAAACTGTGCGACAACACGCAGCCTTTATAGAAACTCAAGTTTCTGCAGTTAGGTTTATACCGCTTAGTAAGCGCGTTAATACGCGCGCCCACGAGCAGATACTGGCCATACGCTCTCAACCTTGCCGCCGCGTACGCCAACATACCAGTCATGAATGTTACAAGTAGGATCACAATGTCCTGGTACTAATTTTAGTTTTTCATTGATTTTTAGCACGCCATTTGGATCGCTTACTACGCCATGCTCGTCTGAACATTTCACATATTCAACATCGTCGCGACCATAGATAAAGGGTAGGCCACTATCGACGGATTGAGCTTTTAGACCTGCATCAACGATAGCTTTGTCTGGCTTGGTATGACTCATTACTGAGGTTAACAGGAATAGCGCGTTTTCCCACTCGCCAGCATCGATACGGTTGCCGTCTTCGTCTAGGATACGGCCGTAGTCTGCATCCATAAAGGCGTACGAGCCACACTGCAACTCGTTATAGACCCCTGAGTTGCTCTCAAAGTAGTAGCTACCGGTACCGCCGCCTGAGACAAACTCTGGTTTTAGGCCAATCTTTTCAAGCGCTTCAACGGCCTCTTGGACTTGATCGATAGCGACTTGGGTTTTGGCTTTACGGTCGCTATAGCTGTCCATATGCTGCATCGCACCTTGATAGGCTTGAATACCCGTGAACTTCAAGTTGTCCGCCGCATCGATGGCTTTGGCAATCTCAACAACCGCTTCTGTGGTGGTGACACCGCAGCGGCCAGCCCCGCAATCAATCTCGATATAACAGTTCAGCTCAGTATCGTTTCTAATAGCTGCTTCTGATAGTTCAGCCACATTATCGACGTCATCAAGACAAACGGTGATTTTTGCGCCAAGTTTTGGCAATTTTTCTAGGCGATCAATCTTTGCAGGGTCACGAACTTGGTTGGATACCAAGATATCTTTGATACCGCCACGGGCGAACACTTCTGCTTCTGATACTTTTTGGCTACAGATACCTACTGCGCCGCCAAGCTCTTCTTGCAGCTTTTGTACATCGACGGATTTGTGCATTTTGCCGTGGCTACGGTGACGCATATTATGGTCTTTGGCGTAGTCGCCCATTTTTTTGATGTTGCGCTCAAGGGCGTCTAAATCAAGGATTAAGCAAGGGGTCTGGATATCCGCTTCATCCATACCGACTTTTGCAGGGACGTTAAAACCAACTTCTAATTCTTCAGTAATCATGTTCAAGCTCCATTTGTTTGATTGTTTGATTGCATCATTAATGCTACTGCATTAATGATAATTAAGAATATAACGGCGTTTAAACTTGGGTATTATTTACGCTTAGTTAACGCCAGATTTATGATTTTACTCAGCTCTTTTCACTATTAGCTCTTTACACTAAGTGCTTTATTTTGGTACTTGATGACAAGGCATTAATTCCAAGGCAACTTATCCAGATCGACGTTACCACCAGTGATGATAACGCCCACTTTTTTACCTGCAAAAACATTTTTGTTTTTTAAAATAACAGCAAGCGGGACCGCGCAGCTGGGTTCAATGATGATTTTCATATGTGTCCAAGTCAGCTTCATGGCTTCAACGATTTCTTCTTAGGTTGCGGTCAAAATATTGGTGACATAACTACTGACAAAATGCCAAGTCAAATCTTTAAGCGGCACTTTTAGGCCGTCAGCGATAGTATCTGGTGCGTCATCAGCAATGATGTGACCGGCGTGTAGCGAGCGTGCAGCATCATCAGCATTGACTGGCTCTGCGGCATAGATTTTGACATCAGGAGCTAGGTTCGATAGCGTTAAGCAAGTGCCCGATATCATACCGCCGCCGCCAATAGGAGCGACAACCATGTCAGGCTTAACGCCGCGCTCGTCCATCTGCTCTAAGAACTCACGTGAGCAAGTCGCTTGGCCAGCGATAACGCGAGGGTCATTGTAAGGATGGACAAAATCGCCACCTGTTTCTGCTTGAACCTTGGCAAAGACTGCTTCGCGTGAAGTGGTTGATGGATCGCACTCAGTAATGATACCGCCATAGCCGCGTACAGCCGCTTTTTTAGCTTCGGGCGCACTATAGGGCATGACTACATTGCAGGGTATGCCGCGCCGACCAGCCGCATAAGATAAAGACAAGGCATGGTTGCCTGAGCTATGGGTACAAACGCCATTTTTGGCCTCTTCATCGCTCAAGCCAAATACGGCGTTTGAGGCACCGCGCACCTTAAAGGCACCAGCTTTTTGGAAGTTTTCACATTTAAAATACATCTCACAGCCTGCCATCTCATCCAAAAAACGTGAGGTCAGAACTGGAGTACGATGAATGTATGGTTTAATGCGCTCATGCGCCTCCAACATATCATCAAGGGTTGGAATCACTAGTCCATCTTCATTTTTGATCATAGAAATATTCCTTTATTTTTCTGTTGAATCGCCTTTATTTAGTGGTTGCGATAGTACTCTTGCGCTGCTGTAACGCCTTGACCGAGCTTGATAGGGTAATCTAGGTCAACCATTGCCATCTCAATGGTGGCCAGTCCTGCTAACACCATAACCTCAGTCAGCGAGCCTAGATGCCCTATTCTAAAGGCGCGACCCGCCATTTCACCTAAGCCCACCCCGAACGAGATACCGTATTTGTTAAAGGCATGATCGGTCAGCTCATTGCTATCAAAACCCTCAGGCACGTATATCGCACTCACCGTTTGGGAGTATAGGTCAGGTGATTTTGCCGCAAGCTTAAAGCCCCAAGCGCTCACCGCTTGGCGTACGCCCTCGGCTAAACGGTGATGACGCGCGTAAACATTCTCAAGCCCTTCCTCAAACAGCATATCGAGACTGGCGCGCATCCCATAAATCAGATTTAGTGGCGGGGTGTAAGGAAAGCCGCCATTGGCGTTGGCTTTTAGCATGTCACGAAAGTCAAAATAGGTACGTGGCAGTTTGGCTTGTTCCATAGCAGTCAAGGCTTTTGGACTGATAGCTAGTATTGCCATACCCGTTGCGAGCATAAAGCCTTTTTGTGAACCAGCGATAGCGATATCCACGCCCCATTCATCCATCTTAAACGGCACACAAGCGATTGAGCTGACCCCGTCGACGAGCAACAGGGCAGGGTGATCGGCGCTATCGATCGCCGTGCGTACCGCACCAATATCGCTTAGCACGCCAGTTGCGGTCTCGTTATGGGTCACCATCAAAGCTTTGATCTCATGATTGGTGTCCGCTGCCAATATGGTCTGAAACTCATCAGCAGGTGCGCCGTCGCCCCATTCGCATTCGATCACTTGTACATCGAGGCCATGACGCTGACACATATCAATCCAGCGATGCGAGAACATACCGTAGCGGGCAATCAGTACTTTATCACCAGGGAACAAGGTGTTGCTGATAGCCGCTTCCCAGCCACCTGTGCCGCTTGAGGTGAATAAAAGCACTTCGCCCTCACTGGTACCAAATACTTTTTTGGCATCTTGAAGTACTGGCAAAAAGGTATTTGAAAAGTCAGGGGCACGGTGATCTTGGGTCGGCACGTTCATCGCGTGGCGGAGTCTTTCTGGAATATTGGTAGGGCCAGGGATAAAAATAGGGTTTTGTAAAGACCTGATTGGCGTCCTTGTATATGTGTATAAAGGTGACACAATAGTTGTATAGGCAGGGTTTCATGCGAATGTAATGCAAGAGTCTTCCTGACTCATACAGTGTGGTCTTTGGGTTGTTCTGATTTTAAATTAACCATGTCAAAGACAGGAGTTGCAGGTGATTGGTCACTTTACTACTTACTGCTGTCTTTTTATGGTGATGTTGCGGTAACGATTTATACGAAGAGGAAACTAAGAGGTTTTGGTTGAATAAAGTTTAGATACTCATCAACTCTCTAAAATATAGCATCAATATTAAGTTGTAACAATTTGTTTGTAAATAATTTTTTTGCTAGACTTCTCTTAACTATTACAGTAGCTATTTTGCGACGTTCGTCCTAAAGTATCTACTTAAGTTTTGAGAAAGTAATTCGTTGTTTCTGTATCAGATGCTTAATCGGTTTAAGAGTAATGACCACTTTAGCGTAGTACGGTTTTGTGCTGACAGGCTTGGCTTTATTAGCGTAGCTTAGCCAATTAGATGACGTATGCCTAGCTATTCTTAAATGCTGAGCCGCTGTAGTCAAAATAGCATCATTGCTGACTATCTTTTTGGCTGCTTCTGCTTTAAATTCTATACTATATCGCTATCTCTGCATTTTTTGTCTTGATAAGCTCAGTATCGAGTGCTTAGATTACCAAGTTTTCTTCTACATTTTTTAATATATAATCAGTTCAATATAAAAATGATACAGCGAGATTGAAATGGTTTTTTTGCAGCATCGAGCGGCGTAGGCACAGCACGCAAGAAAAAATTATTTCAATCTTGCGCCATAATACGATGTATCTGTTTTATTTGGTATCGACTATAGCTCAATTATCACTGTTCGTTTAAATACTCCATTTATACCCTCATAAATTTTTAATAAGAAGACTTTATCATGTTAAATAAACGTCCGTTATATATTCCCTTTGCAGGTCCAATATTACTAGAAACACCGTTGCTAAATAAGGGTAGTGCCTTTTCTTCAGAGGAACGTGATAGCTTTAATTTGACTGGATTATTACCGCATAATATTGAAACTATTGAAGAGCAATCTTTGCGCGCTTATCATCAGATGAGCTCCTTTACTAGTGATATGGATAAGCATATTTACTTGCGTAATATTCAAGATACCAACGAAACCTTATTTCATCATTTGGTTGAGCAGCATATTGAAGAGGTAATGCCGCTTATATATACGCCAACGGTCGGGCAGGCGTGTGAGAAGTTCTCACAAATTTATCGCCGCAAACGGGGTATATTTATCTCTTATCCTGAGCGCCACAAAATCGATGACATGCTACAAAATGCCACCAAACAAAAAGTAAAAGTGATCGTGGTGACCGATGGCGAGCGTATATTGGGCTTAGGCGATCAAGGCATTGGTGGCATGGGCATTCCCATCGGTAAGTTGTCTTTGTACACCGCTTGTGGCGGCATTAGTCCTGCGTATTGTCTACCGATCTTGTTAGATGTCGGTACCAATAATCAGCAATTACTTGATGATCCTATGTACATGGGCTGGAGAAATCCACGTATCTCAGGCGATGAATATAACGAGTTTGTCGACTTATTCATTCAAGCGGTTAAACGGCGCTGGCCTGAGGTGTTATTACAGTTTGAGGATTTCGCGCAAGAAAACGCGACGCCATTACTGAACCGATACCGTGATCAAATATGCTGCTTTAATGATGACATCCAAGGAACGGCTGCGGTGTCGGTCGGTGCCTTAATCGCGGCTTGTTTAGATAAAGGCGAAAAACTTAGCGAGCAAAAAATAGCGTTTTTGGGTGCAGGATCCGCAGGCTGCGGTATCGCGGAGCACATTATTCGCCAAATGCAGCGTGAAGGGTTGTCTGAGGTGCAGGCACGCAGTCAGGTATTTATGGTGGATCGTTATGGTCTGCTCACCGATAGTATGACAGAACTGCAAGCATTCCAAGTGCCGTTGGTACAAAACGAAGCTGATATCCAGCACTGGGACAAAAGTCAAAAACTTGGGCTTTTACAAGTGGTCAAGCAGGCACAGATCACAGTATTGTTCGGTGTCAGTGGACAAAAAGGACTATTTACTCAAGAGGTGATCGAAGCCTTATGCACTAATACGGATAAGCCCATAGTCCTACCGCTATCAAACCCAACGTCTCGTGTTGAAGCCACACCGCAAGAGATTACTAACTGGAGCTTTGGCCGCGCTATTATTGCAACGGGTAGTCCATTTCCTCACACTACTTTTAACGGTCAGAGTTTTGAGGTGTCTCAGTGTAACAACAGCTACATCTTCCCAGGTATCGGCCTAGGAGTGCTTATATCACGAGCAACGGGAATTAGCGACAATATGCTTATGGCAGCAAGCCAAGCCCTTGCTGATATCTCAGCAGCGTATGAAAAAGCCCCCGGTGCTATATTACCTCCCATCAAAGTCATCAGAGAGATCAGTGAAAAAATAGCTTATGCTGTGGCCCTGCAAGCGATTGAAGACAAACTCGCTCTACCTGTAACGATAGAGAATCTACAACGCCGATTACAAGCCAATTTTTGGCTGCCCAGATACCGTAACTATCGTCGTACTTCTTTTTAGATTTATAGAAATATAAAGAGAAAAGCCGACTATTAATCAAACATAGTAGTTGGCTTTTTCGTGAAAATTGCTTTTATAATGTGGACTTGAATTATTTATCAAAAACAAAAACCCCTTTAAATCTTTTGATTTAAAGGGGTTTTATACAATCTAAATTTGGTGGGCCCAGTAGGACTTGAACCTACGACCAAAGGATTATGAGTCCTTTTTCTTACAACAATAATACACAACATCTATCAACGAGTAGCTATGTTTTTTAGATAAAAACCTTTAATAATAAGGTCTAACGATAAAAATGAAATATAGATATCAATAAAGAGTTATATCTAACAATATATGCAGAGTATCAAAATAGTATCAAATAGACTGCTGACCCGAATAAACTTGAATTAAATGACTCGTAAAATCTATCTTATAGCACCTAACAATAAAGGACGACTCTTTCATTCAAAGTATCAAAAAAGTGAATAGCGAAGTACACTTACTTTTATAGAAATGATGAAAATATACTGCTGAGATCAATGTATGCAACTTTCGTATTGCTACTTCTAGTTACAAAGCATCAGATTTTAGATAAAGCTGTTATCTGCGATTTTTTAACGGCCTTAGTGTAGTGGTATAATTAAATTGGACAGCACACAAGGTTATACTACCCCAAAGAAGAAAAGTAGTTTGGCCACCAAACGCAACCAATATACCCGAGAATTCAAATTAGAAGCTATTAGCTTAGTGATTGATCAAAAGCATAAAATACCTGATGTTGTTGATTCACTGGGTATAGTCAAACTCACCTTGCAGGAATAGCTGAGTCAATACCGTCAAGAAGTTAGTGGCTAAACACCTACAACTGCCAATACTGGACTGGCTCAATAAAATGCGACTGCATAGCACAATTGGTTGCGTGTCATTCTTTAAATTTGAAAGACGCTATTACGATAGTTTAAGACTGTCAGGCATTGCTATACGACTCAAGTAACTCAGCCTTCGATATAACCGTTTATCGAATTAGGTATGCAAAAATTATGCTAGCAAATACTATAGATTGGAAAGATATAAAAAGCTATGAGCACTCACAAAACACAGCCTTTGAAGAGGTTGTTTGCCAATTAGCTTACAACGAGAACAAAGAAAATGGTCAATATATTAGAGTCAAAGCTCCCGACGGTGGTGTTGAGTCTTATCTAACCTTAGACAATGGCAATGAAATTGGCTGGCAGGCTAAGTATTTCTTTGATATTCAAGATAGTCAGTTCAAGCAGATTAAGAAATCGTTTGAGACAGCTATCACAAAGCACCCGAAACTGGTGAAGTATTATGTTTGTTGTCCTCTTGATAGAGCAGACCCAAGAATAAAAGATAAAAAATACCTTCAGGACAGATGGAATGACTTCGCAGAAGAGTGTAAAGCGCTTGCCTCAGGTAAAGGTATGACTGTTGAGGTCGAGTTTTGGGGTGCTTTTGAGCTTAATAATAAACTGCAAAAACCTATAAATTCTGGCATGGTTCAATTCTGGTTTGGTGGAGATAATTTTTCTAAAACATGGTTTACCGAACAGGTCAAACCCCCATATCAACAACATCACCTAAGAAAATTAGACTTCATAATCTAGCCTTATACACTATATGAATAATAGCATTCAGAGCCTTTCGACTTATCAAAATAAAATAGACCTATAGTAGGTCTACATATTATTAATATTTTGAACACTAGGATATTGAGGTGTATGCTACTTAGCAATCAATAATCCTACAGTAACTTCAAAACAATACTCATCTTTGTTAGTGATATTGACCGTCCCTTTATGAGCATTAGCAATAGCCTGAACGATAGATAAACCCAAACCTGATCCTGAATGGTGCTGGCTAGTTTTATCATGACGATAAAAGCGCTCAAACAATCGATCTGCTTCGCTTTGGTTTAGAGGTTTTTCTAGAAGGTTAGTAAAAGTTATCTCTAGCCAAGATTGCTTCGCGGTTTGAGTGTTACTTTGATCGTCTTCAAGCATCTTATAATTATTAACGGAAGTATTTGGAGTGTTGACAGTGGCTGATATTGTGACGACGCTATTACTAGCGGCGTAGTAGATCGCGTTTGATAGCAGATTAGCAAATAGCCTTTGTAATAAACCTTCATCGCCTAATACTGCCTTAAAATCTCCTAATTTTACAAAAGTTATTTTACGATCCTCGGCAATCATTTCAAAGTAATCTAACAGCTTATTGATTAGGACCTCAGTATCTACAGTAGTCACTTGCGAATCACTCAGTCCTTTTTGGGTTTTTGCTAGCAGTAGCATGTTGTTAATCATCGCCGATAATTGCTCTAAGGTGTCATGTTGCTGATGTAATTGTTCGACATATTCCTCTTCCTCTCTAGGCTTATTTAACATGACTTGCGTTTGCGTAATCAGCGTCGCTATTGGCGTGCGTAGCTCATGCGCGATATTGTCTGAAAATCGCGACAACGACTCAAAATTGCTTTCAAGCTTAGCCATCATCGAGTTATAGGATTCTGCTAAAGGTCTTAGCTCTAATGGCATATCACTAACTATTACTCTTTCGCTCAATCTTTCAGGATGAATACCTTTCATCCTTTGCACGATAGTGGATAAAGGGGCAAAACCCCAATACACGCTTAAGGCTGCTATTGAAACCAACAGTAGTGTGATGGCAAATAGGATCAGACTAAGTTGACGGTTAAACTGTAATAAATACTGATGATGCACGTCAATGGGTAAGGCGATAAGGGCAAGCATGTCATCGTCTCCAATAACCATAGCTCGATAACGTCTGTCTTTAATATTTATTACAAACTGTCTGTCATCATGATTTTGCTGTAATGATAATAGGTTAAAGTCGGCACTTAATTCATTAGCAAAGTTTTTGGGAGTACTAGATAGCAATCGCCCCTCTTTATCAGCAATGATAGTTTTTAGATCGTAATCTAGCGCTGATGAATGCAGGTGATCATCATTTTCTGTGGCTATTGTAGGAAGTAGATTTGAAGAAGCTTTCGAGCTTAGCGGTTGTTGAGTGTTTGATGGACTTTGAGGCTTAGGTAGTGTCTGAGAGGCTATTTGGTTATCCGCCTCTGTTACGCGCTTACGTAGATTAAAGGCTGCGTGGGTAATGATTTCAGCATCCATTTGCTCAAAATGGCTTTTAACAGAGTGCTGTACCCAGATATAGATTATCAACTGCGATAAAACGACAAATATCGTCAATAAAAACACAGTTCGCCATAGTAAGGGTAAGCGTCGATTGTCCAATCTATTTATCATATTGGCTATCTTCCGTTTCGCTGGCAGCTTTATTACTAGCTGAAACGTCGACAGCATCTAATCGGTAGCCCATGCCACGCACAGTATGAATTAGCTTGGTATCAAACTCATCGTCTATTTTTATACGCAGACGTCTTATTGCCACATCAATCACATTAGTATCGTTATCAAAGTTCATATCCCATACTTGTGAAGCAATGATTGAGCGTGGTAATACTTCACCGCGGCGCTCTAATAGAAACTGTAATAGGGAGAACTCTTTTGCGGTTAGTTTAATGGGCGTGTCTCCTCTATGTACAGTGCGCTTGGCAATGTCCATTTTGAGATCCGCTATTTGCATGAGCGTACTTTTATAGTCGGCTTGATTGGCGCGTCGTAATAAGCTTTTTATCCTGACTATTAACTCTGCAAAGGCAAAAGGTTTGGTCAGATAATCATCACCGCCAATCTCAATCCCCTTGATTTTGTCATCTAAATCATCTTTTGCGGTTAGAAATAACACTGGCGTATGCTTGCCAGCCGCTCGGTAATTACGTACTAGCTCAAAACCGCTAACATCAGGCAGCATAACATCCATGAGTATCACGCTAAACTCTTCAGTCATCATAGCATGGTAGCCATCTAAACCTGTCAGCTGATGATCAACAATGAAGCCTGCTTCACTTAAGCCTTTTTTTACATATTCGCCGAGTTTTAATTCATCTTCTACTAGTAGTACTTTCATAGTAATCCTTCAATATAATTATGATTTTATAATACCCAAATCAATATAAATGACAAAACGGACTGGTATCTGACAAAGATGTCATGCGCTCGTCATCAAATAGTCAGTCTTCGTTTGTTAATCTATACCTATAGTACATAGCGGCTCATTCTTGATACGAGTAGCTACTATGAATTATTACTACAGGTAATTAGTTTCAATATTTAATAATTTATTAAGGATGTTATATGAAAAGCTATCGTTCATTCAAAAAAGTGGTGCTGCTATCCGCTTCGATGCTTATCGGTATATCAGCAGCTAATGCGCATACTACCAATCTAAGCACTTCAATTATCGATAATTGCGATAACTTAACTACGTTTGCCAGAAATCTAGATCACAATAACGCACAGATGTCTGATGCTCAAATGAAAAGCTATGTTGATGCACGAGTCGCTTGCCAAGTTCAGCATCAAGATCAACATCTGCAGTCTGAAAAGTATTTTATAAAAAAATATGGTAGCGATCGTGATAGAAATGCTGATGCCATACTAAATGAATACGTGCAGCATTAAAATATAAAAGTAGCAAGATGACAATATTGTCATCTTGCTGTCATCTCTCTGTCAGAATCAATAAGTTATGCTTTAGACTGAATTAATATCCTAAAGCTTTATGTACCCTCAACTAAATCAATTAAGGATTAACCATGTCACTCTTTAAATCAAAGTCTTTACCTAAAGCAATCGTAGCCACTGCCGTCGCTCTAGTCGTTTCAACCTCAGCTCTAGCACATGATCCTAAAATGCATGCTGAAAAAGATCAAATGAACTGTGAAAAAATGCAAAAGCATATGGATATGATGGGAAAAATGGATCATAGCAAGATGGACATGAGCGATCCTGCCATGAAAGCGATGATGGCTAACATGGGTAAAATGAAGCAAATGTACCAAAAACACTGCGTTACTAACGACAGTAAATCTTAAAAATTTTAGCTCTGTTAAATAGCAGTCAACACTTAACGGAAATAAATTGTTAGGAAAACATATGAAATTTTTATTGGGTGCGCTCTTTACCGTATTTGTGGCAATCGTTAGCGTGTTTGCGGTTGTTACTAGTGGCGTTGTCAATGTGGGAGCTGACCAAGAGCATAGCCCAATGATGTTTAGCTTTTTAGAAACTGCTCGCAATCGTTCCATAGAAAATGCCAGTAAAGATATTGTGGTACCAGATTTAGAGAAGGCTGAGCTAATCAGTTCTGGTGGCGCGGACTATAAGGATATGTGTGCAGGCTGTCACTTGTCTCCGGGAGTGGCACAAACTGACTTTAGTGAGGGCTTGTATCCAAAGCCGCCCAACTTTACCAAGGCTGATATTGTCAAACGTTATCAAACAGAAGACGGTGCAAAGCAAGGCTTTTGGGCAATTAAGCACGGTATTATGGCATCTGGAATGCCTGCGTGGGGCGCGTCCCATGATGACGCTAGAATGTGGGCAATGGTAGCCTTCATTAGATCGTTACCTGAATTAGATGAAAGCCAATACACGATGCTAACCACTAGGATAGATGGCGATATGATGGACATGTCATTTGACGGTGATATGAATATGTCGGATGATGGATCTGGAATGCAGCATTAATTCTTCCATATTCCTTTATAAAAGCGCAGTGCTAAATAGTGCTGCCTTTTGGGATTTAAACTTTGCCTATACTACACTTAGTTATAGGGTATAAATCTTTAGAAGGTTCAACAGATAAGCAGACGCTTAGGAGTAAGTTATGAGACGCTATATAAATATAATGGGCAATGGACATAAAAAGGTATCAGCTTCTGCTCTTTTACTAGTAGCAACGTCAACAGTAATGGCTTGTAGTCAGCCCGATACTAGTGTTTCAAATTCTACTCAAACTGAGCCAACGCTTGCCACCAAAAGTGCTCAAATAGAGCAACCACAACCGCAAATGATGTCTGTCAGTGCTAATTCAGGTACTGGGTCGACAATTCTACAAAACGTCTCGGCTACAGTTTACAAAGATGCTAATTGTGGCTGCTGCAAAGAATGGGTAGGCTATGCCGAAGGTCATGGTCTAAGCGCAACTGCGCAAGACGTTACAGATTTATCTTTATTTAAAGAGCGTTACGGTGTCCCGCAGCAAATGCGCTCTTGTCATACCACCGTCACTACTAATGGTTATGTTTTTGAAGGTCACGTTCCTGCCAAATACATGGCACAGTTTCTAGCCAATCCGCCAACTGATTCCATCGGTCTTGCGGTACCGAGTATGCCAGTTGGTAGTCCGGGCATGGAATATCAAGATAAATTTATGCCCTATAAAGTCATGCAATTGAACAAGGATGGCAGCACTCAAGTGTATGCGGCTATTGAGTCGCCAGCGCAGCAGATGTAGTTCTATTAATAAGTTATCAGATATATAAGTTCAACTCTCATTTCATGGATTAACTTAGGTCAATATTATGAATAAAAACAGATTTAACCGCAGGCGTTTTTTGACAGGGTCATCCACCTTGCTCGGCGCGTCGATGCTATCCACACTACCGACGATGGCTAATAGTGCTTTAACTAAAAGCCAAAATGTCGTAGTCAATAGTGATAGAGCCGATCACATTGTACCTATACTAACGGGTAATGAATTTGATCTTTATGTCAGTGAGAAGATGATAACGGTCAACGGCAAGTCAAGCATGGCAACGCTGATAAATGACTCACTGCCTGCGCCAACGCTTAAGATGCAAGAAGGCGATACGGTCACCATTCGAGTCCATAATCAGCTGAATGAGTCGACCTCTATTCACTGGCATGGCCTCTTAGTGCCGTTTGAGATGGATGGCGTACCGGGTATCAGCTTTGATGGTATTCCTGCGGGTAGCACCTTCACGTACAAATTTAAACTGACACAGTCAGGCACTTATTGGTATCACTCGCACACTGGATTCCAAGAACAAACCGGTATGCGCGGGGCTATTGTGATTGAACCTAAAGGGCGCGAACGCTATCCTATTGAGGAAGATCACGTTATCCTGCTTAGTGATTGGACGCATCGCGATCCGCATAATCTGCTAAAACTACTTAAGCAGCGTGCTGACTTTGATAATTATCATCTGCCAGACTTTAAAAAGCTATTGTCCGATATTGCCGCTACGGATCTTGAGGCGGCTTATGATAAACGTAAAATGTGGAACCAGATGCGCATGATGCCGACTGATTTTACTGATTTATCTGGTGAGACCACGTTTACTTATCTTATGAATGGTAAAACGACAGCGGCTAACTGGACGCAACTTGTCAAGGCTGGACAGCCTGTCAAACTACGCTTTATCAATGGCTCCGCGCAGACGATATTTGATGTACGCATCCCCGGCCTAAAAATGAAAGTCGTCGCGACGGATGGGATTGATGTCGCGCCCGTTGATGTCGATGACTTCCGTATCGGGGTGGCCGAGACTTATGACGTCATCGTCACCCCAACCCGTGACGCGCATACCATATTTGCCCAAAACATCGATCGCACCGGCTTTGTCGCAACCACGCTTGCCACTAAAAGAGGCGCTCGCGCTGCCATACCTGCTATGGATGATGTTGAGTGGCTAACTATGTCCGATATGATGGGGGCTATGGGTGCTAATGGCTATGATGCCCGTCATGCTAAGACCGAATATGACTTTAAGACAGATATGCGCGTCGATAGTCCACGGATGAATCTCGATGATCCGGGTATTAATTTGCGTGATATTAATCGTAAGGTTTTAACCTATAACCAACTGCATTCTGTTGGCAATGAAATAATGGCCGAGCAGCGCAAGCCCACTCGAGAGATTGAAATACATCTAACCGGTAATATGGAGCGCTATATCTGGGCACTCGACGGCATCATGTTTAAGGATGCGCCGCCTGTCAATATCAAACCGGGCGAGCGTGTGCGTATTACCTTAGTCAATGACACTATGATGAACCACCCTATGCATCTGCATGGTATGTGGAGCGATTTGCGCACGCCTGATGGCGATTTTCAAGTTCGCAAACATACGATAATGGTGCAACCAGCGCAAAAAATTAGCTTTGATGTCACAGGAGAAGCTGGTCGCTGGGCATGGCATTGTCATCTGCTCTATCATATGGAAGCCGGGATGTTTAGAGAAGTTGCCGTTGTTTAATAAACCTTCGAATATGAGCCTTATTATGAAAATATATAAAGTAGGTCTACCGTTTATTGGCATGTCATCTTTGATGCTACTAATGTCACCTTTAGCAAACGCTGCTGAGATGTCGAACATGGATCATGGCAGTATGGACATGTCTGGTATGGATATGTCAGATATGGATCACAGCAGCATGGATATGTCGGGCAATATGTCAGATATGGACCATAGTGGCATGGATATGTCAGGCGATATGTCGGATATGGATCATAGTGGTATGGATATGTCAGGCGATATGTCGGATATGGATCACAGTGGTATGGATATGTCAGGTGACATGTCAGATATGGATCATAGTGGCATGGATATGTCGGGCGATATGTCAGGTATGGATCACAGTAGTATGGACATGTCAGGTATGGATCATAGCAGTATGAATATGGATATGTCTGGAATGCAAGGCGGCGAACCACCTCCTAATGCTCGTAGTCCCGACTACTCAAATGGTGTTGACTATGGACAGTATGGTAAACCGGTAATGATGGGTAGCTTACCGTTATGGGGTGTGTCAGTAGAAACTTTGGGCTATCAGTTTGAGAATGACCAAATCGATTTTGAAGCTGAAGGCTGGTACGGTACTGATAGTAATCGTGTCACTCTACGCAGTGAAGGTAGTGCTCAAACTAACGATGATAAAGAGATCGATAGTCTAAGCTCACTCGCTTATTGGAAGCCGCTCGGTATCTTCTGGAATGGAGAAGCGGGTATTGCTTATAATACTGAAAACGATAAGTCCGCAATCATGGCAGGCATTGCTGGTACGGCGCCGTACTTCGTTGAGACTGACGCAAGAGCTTATCTATATACTGATGGTCAAGTCCAGCTTGATCTTGGGGCAGCGTACGAGTGGCGCTTAGATCAGCGTTGGGTGGTCAGACCAGAGCTGGAGCTGACTGCCTTTAGTAAAGATGATACCGATAACGGTATTACTAAAGGATTTAATGAGTTTGAAGCTGAAGTTAGGCTGGCTTATGAGACATTCAGTCGTCAGCTCGCGCCTTATGTTGGTTTCAGCTACGAGAGCGCCTTGGGTGATGCGCGAGACTTACGTCGTCAAGAGGACGAAGACGTTGATTCTAATAGTCTGACTGCTGGTGTGATGTTTTGGTTCTAGTGTTAACCATGTAAGTAACAACAGTTTATAACACTAGCTCTAAAAAAAGGCACCTCTTTATTTAGGTGCCTTTTTACTAAATTAAGGATAAGAATATGAATAACCATATGGATAATAAACAGAAGCAAATGAACCCTTATGTAAAGTTCACAATCATGATTTTAACATCGACAGTCGTGATGTTTATCATGATGTATTTTAACACCTATCAGTGGGATCATATTTACTTTAGTGAAACCCGAGCTTATATGGCGTTATATATGGGCGCTATGATGGCTATTATTATGCTTGCCTTTATGACCAATATGTATAAAAAGACTAAGGTCAATCTAATGGTTTATGGGATTAGTGTCGTGCTATTTGCCTTTGGTTTATGGGGCGTTAGATCACAACAAACGGTCGATCAAGTGGATTGGATGCAGGCGATGATACCGCATCACTCGATTGCTATTTTGACCAGTTCGCGTGCTGATATCGAAGATCCACGTGTACGTCAGCTTGCTGATGACATTATCGAAGCACAAAAGCGTGAAATCGGTGAGATGCAAGCACTTATTGATGAGTTGGAATAATATATTATGATACCAATAAGTAAGCTCTTCTTTAAAAACTATTTACTATATCGCGTCTTTTAATTCTAACTATACCTACTCCTTACTTCAAAAATAACCTGTAAAACTGAAGTTCTACGAAGAAATAGATTAAGGTCGAATAAGTATGAAGCAAGATAGAACGACTCGCTATCAGAAGGATAGTTTGACATTATCAGGAACAGTTATGCTAGGTACCGGTGTCATGATCGGTGCTGGTATTTTCGCTCTGACCGGTCAGATGGCTCAGATGACGGGTTCGCTTTTCCCACTTGCTTTTCTAGCCGCCGCAATCGTTGTTTCTTTTAGTGCCTATTCTTATATCAAAATCTCTAACGCTTACCCGTCGGCTGGCGGTGTTGCAATGTACCTGCATCAGGCATACGGAGATCGTTTACCGACTGGATTTAATGCCCTGCTGATGTATTTCTCCATGGTTATAGCGCAGAGCTTTTTGGCCCGGACGTTCGGGTCATACACTATGCAGTTATTCGGTGGCGATGACAGCGGTCGCATGGTATCCATCCTTGGCGCCGCGCTTATTCTTGCTGCGTTCTTTATCAATTTACTTGGTAATCGTTGGATTCAGGGGGTTGCATCGGTTATCGGTATTATAAAAATTGTCGGTATTCTTATATTCGGGTTGGTTGGTATCTGGCTAGCTGATAGCTTTGCAGTTGATTCTTCTACATTAGGTGACACTAATACTGTTGGTGACTTTCTTGGCGCAACGGCGCTAGGCATACTGGCATTTAAAGGCTTTACCACGATTACCAACAGTGGCTCGGAAGTAAAAAATCCTCATCGCAACGTCGGCCGTGCCATTGTAATATCAATCGCAATATGCGTAGTTATTTACACTCTAGTCGGTTTCGCGGTGTCTAGTAATCTATCTCTTGCCGAAATCATCGAAACTAAAGATTACTCCTTGGCTGCCGCCGCACGCCCAGCACTTGGCGACTATGGTCTATGGTTCACAGTTGCAATCGCAATGGTAGCTACCGCTGGCGGCCTCCTTGCTAGCATCTTCGCAGTCTCTCGTATGCTTGCTATGTTGACTGAGATGAAGCTGGTGCCTCATCGTCATTTGGGAATGCCGGGAAGCGTTCAAAAACATACGTTGGTCTATACTGTGGTGTTGGGTTTAGCTTTTACGACGTTATTTGACTTATCACGAATTGCAGCGCTTGGCATTGTTTTCTATCTAATTATGGATATCGCCATTCATTGGGGTGTTTTGCGATACCTTCGTCAGGATATAAAGGCGGTGATGTGGGTGCCTATAGTGGCCATACTTCTTGACCTGTTGGTTCTCGGCGGTTTTGTCTGGATTAAACTAAACTCAGATCCATTCGTACTTGGCGTAGCAGTCGTCACTATTGTAGTGATTGCTGTGGCTGAGCAGGTTTACCTGAAATCTTCAGCGAGGAAAAAAGCTATCGAAAAAGATACGCTTGCAGACCATCATTGACAGTAACATCAAAGAGTTTACAGAAAAATTGTTTGGTTAAAAATTGCATAGATTTAAGCGTCTGCTTACTATCTTCAAGAATTGATTTCATGCAATACGATATTCATAAAGACAACAGGGAAAGTAAGCTATGAATGAGTCATTTAATCACGCTGGAACTTGGGGTCTCGCACTAATTGTTATTGTTCTGATTTCTTGGTTCTTTTACCGTTATTTCGCACCAAAGAACTGGCGTGAATGGGCGGGTGCTGGTGTAGTTCAGGCTTTCATTATTGCACTTTACGCAGAAATGTATGGCTTTCCGCTCACTATATATTTATTAGTACGGTTTTTTGGTTTGGACAGCCAATATGTCAGCGCTAGCTTATGGTCGACCCTTGTTGGTTTAGGTGAGACAGGCATGATGATCTCAATGCTACTCGGCTATGCTATTGCATTTTTAGGAGTCGGTCTTTTTGCTCAAGGTTGGCGCCAAGTCCACAAAGCACGAGGGGGAAATCGTTTAGTAACTGATGGACTCTATGCCTACGTACGTCATCCTCAGTACACCGGGTTGTTTATTGCACTGTTCGGTGAGGGTGTGGTGCATTGGCCAACTCTGTTTTCAATCGGTCTGTTTCCAGTGATTGTGCTTGTATACACATGGTTAGCTCGACGTGAGGAACGGCATATGTTTGAAGAGTTTGGTAAAGACTACCTTGCTTACAAACAGCAAGTGCCAATGTTTATTCCTCAATGGGGTCAATGGCGTCAACTTGCCGCCGCCGCACGAGTTAAAAAGTAATATCAATACAGGATAAAGCTTTAATTCATACAAATCCTTAGAGTTAGCATGGTTAGATACGATTGGTTATCTTGAGCTTGAACCACATCATACAATAGTGAGGATTACTAAGATGGTCAAATCAAACTTAACAACAAGTACTTTAAGGATTGCCCCTGTTGGCAATAGTGTATCGTTGTTTCTACTCATTAGTTATCTATTATGCATAGGGTTTGGTTTACTCGCACCCGAACAGATAGCGATGCACGAAGCTTGGGCACCTCTACTACCTGGCTTTGAGTGGTTAACATGGACAGGTTTTCTAATTGGACTTGTAGAATCATATCTTTACGGTTGGTATTTCGCCATCTTGTTCGTGCCACTATATCGTTGGTTCGCCAAAGTGCGCTAAAGATATTGATATATTAACAGTCAGTAAACCTCTTCGGTTCGAGTAAAAATTAATTGAAGAGTTGGAGTGATCACAGTTTAGACTGAGGAGAAATCATAATGAATGGGTCAATGCATGGCATGATGAACGGCTCAATGATGTATGGCATGGGCTGGGTTATGATGCTTATCTGTTTGTTATTCACCCTACTATTTTTCGCAGTACTAGTACTAACAATCATGGCACTGCTCAAGTATTTGCGTGATAAAAACTAAATTCCAATTGAAAAGTATAGAAATTATTTTTTAGAGGTTTTTAGATTAATGATTAGATGAATAGCAATCGAGGATTGATGATAGTGCTTTAAGAGTTGTACTTATTATCAATATTTATTGTCTTCAAGGAGTGGTTTTATGAAACATATTGCCGATGAAAAATCTATCAAAGGTGGTCAGTACGATAAAGTACCGGAAAATTATAGCGGTACGGTTTATATCTGCCCGATGCATCCTGAGGTTAGAGATACTGAGAAGAGCGATTGTCCGATATGCGGCATGTTTCTCAAACCTGAAGACGAGGTTGCTGAATCCAACAGTAATGAGGGCAGTCATGCGCATTGTCATAAAGCGGATGCTAATAATAGTACTGAGTTAAAGTCTGTCGAAGGCAATAAGTACGACAAGATACCAGAAAATTATAACGGCACGATTTATATTTGTCCTATGCATCCAGAAGTAAGAGATGTTGAAAAAAGTGACTGCCCAATATGTGGCATGTTTCTTAAACCTGAAGACGAAGTTGCTAAAGATGATAGTCACGCCAGTTGTCATGGAAAGGATACTGATAGTAGCGGAGTAAAATCTGTTAAAGGCGGTAAATACGATAAAGTACCTGCTGATTACGATGGCACGGTATATACCTGTCCTATGCATCCTGAAGTGAGAGACGTTAGAAATAGCGGTTGTCCGATATGTGGTATGGCGCTTGAGCCCGAAACGCTTACTATCGGTGAAGAGGACACCTCAGAGCTTGACGACATGACTCGTCGTTTTTGGATATGTACCGTGTTGACTGTACCGCTATTAATATATGTGATGAGCGGTATGTTTGACTTAAACGTAGTTAATTTTAGTCAGTATGGTATCTCCTCAAAGATCTTACAATGGGCTGAGTTAGTGCTCGCGACCCCTGTAGTGCTTTGGGGCGCCGCCCCGTTTTTCGTCCGTGGCTGGCAGTCTATAAAAAGCCGCAATCTAAATATGTTTACCTTGATTGCGATAGGCGTAGGCGCTGCTTATATTTTTAGTATTGTCGCGACCTTTTTTCCCGATATTTTCCCAGACAGTTTCAGAGATGCCTCTGGTCAAGTCGGAGTCTACTATGAAGCAGCAGCTGTCATTGTAACCTTGGTGCTACTGGGTCAAGTATTAGAGCTCAAAGCCAGAAGCCAAACTTCAGGTGCGATTAGAGCTTTGCTTGAGCTCGCACCACCAACCGCAAGACGTGTCGATGAAAACGGTGAAGAAGTCGAAGTCTCGCTTGATGAGGTCGTCACTGGCGATAAGCTACGGGTTAAACCAGGTGAGAAACTACCCGTAGATGGTACAGTGATCGATGGTAATAGTAATGTTGATGAATCAATGGTGACGGGTGAGCCAATCCCTGTATCAAAAGTAGCAGGAGATACAGTGACTGGTGGTACGGTAAATGGCACCGGAACGCTATTAGTCGAAGCGGTCAATGTTGGAGCAGATTCAGTATTATCTAAAATTGTACAAATGGTTGCTGAAGCCCAGCGTAGCCGCGCGCCTATCCAGCGCTTGGTAGATCAAGTGGCGGGTTGGTTCGTACCTATTGTTATTGTCAGCTCTATCATAACCTTTATTGTCTGGGCGATATTCGGCCCTGAGCCCGCTATGACCTATGCTTTGGTTAACGCGATTGCGGTACTGATTATTGCTTGTCCTTGTGCCCTTGGTCTAGCGACGCCGATGTCCATTATGGTTGGTACCGGCAAAGGCGCGCAAAACGGCGTCCTCATCAAAAATGCTGAAGCGTTAGAGAGTATGGAAAAAGTCGATACCATTGTCGTCGACAAGACCGGAACACTGACCGCTGGTAAGCCCGAGCTTACCGCAATTGATGCGCAGGTAGGTCAAAATGAAGACGAGTTCCTCGCATTGGTAGCCTCAGTAGAAAGCGCTAGCGAGCATCCTTTAGCAGAAGCTATCGTTAGAGCAGCTCAAGAAAGATCACTCATTATTCCTAAAGCTACTGACTTTAATTCGACTACTGGCGAAGGCGTACAAGCCGTGGTCGATGGTAAGAAAGTCGCTATTGGTAACTCTAAGCTTATGGAAAGCCTAAATAGTTTTGATAATGAGCTGTCCACTAAAGCTGATGTCCGTAGAAAAGACGGTGAAACGGTAATGTTTGTGGCTATAGACGGTAAAGCTGCTGGTATTATTTCAGTTGCTGACCCTATTAAACCAAGCACTAAAGAGGCTATTTCACTGCTTCATGACGCAGGTTTAAAAGTTGTGATGCTAACCGGTGACAACGAAAAAACCGCGCAGGCAGTCGCCAATAAACTAGGTATTGATGAAGTTCATGCGGATGTCTCACCAGAGGATAAAAACCGTATCGTCAAAGAAATGCAAGACAGCGGTAAATTGGTCGCTATGGCGGGTGATGGTATCAACGACGCACCAGCGCTAGCGCAAGCTAATGTTGGTATCGCTATGGGAACCGGTACCGATGTGGCGATGGAGAGTGCGGGCATTACCCTGCTAAAAGGTGATTTAATGGGCATTGCCAAAGCTTATAAGCTTAGCCACGCCACCATGCGCAATATCAGACAGAATCTGTTTTTTGCCTTTATCTACAATGCACTTGGTGTTCCTATTGCCGCAGGTGTGCTCTATCCCATATTTGGGCTTCTGCTCAGTCCGATGATAGCAGCGGCAGCGATGAGCTTGTCGTCATTCTCGGTGATTGCTAACGCGCTGCGATTGCGCCGTTTGAAACTATAATTCTGGTACGGTAAAAAGTGTTCTAAAGCACACTGACACATACTGGTCTAAACAAGATCACAAAATATAAGGATACCGTTATGGGCAGCTTTTCTATTACACATTGGCTGATTTTATTGGTCGTAGTGGTGGTCGTATTTGGTACTGCCAAGCTTAAAAATGCAGGTAAAGATTTAGGCGGTGCGGTGAAGGGTTTTAAAGAAGCGGTCAAAGATGAAGAACCTGAGAATGCTCGCAAAAATCATGTGCTTAGCCATGAAAATAGTACGCCAGCTGCAAGTAATGATTTAAATACGCGTGTAGGTAATCAGGCTGATGATATGGAAATCAGCCCTATTTCCACTGATGACCAGCCTAAAGTATGAAGCGCGCCGCTTATAAATAGCGGCACTAAGTAGTCTATTAATATATGTGACTGTTATGTTTGATATTGGGTTTTCCGAATTACTCTTGTTTGGCGTCATTGCTTTAATCGTATTGGGCCCAGAAAAACTGCCGCAAGCCGCACGTACCGCTGGGCAATGGTATGCCAAATTGCGTCGCACGATTTCAACCTTACAGTCTGATATAGAGTCTGAGCTTGATTTGGCTGAGACACGAAAACAGATGCAAGATGAGCTGGCAAAGATTCGTCAGACTGAGACAGACATGCGGCGTGAGTTAGCCGAGATGCGCGGTAGTATGGATAAGTTTGAAAACTCGCAAAACCAAAGCTTAGATACTTCCTATCAGTCAAACACTCCTCAGCAGCAAAATCATCAGCCAGATACTTCCTCTTCTTCAGCTATAGAGAAGGGGGATAAATGAGCTTATTTAAGCGCCAAAAAAGTCGCCAAAGAAAGTTAGCAAATACAGATGCTAAGGCGTCAGATGCTACCCATAATGTTGAGACTGATAATGTGCTGAATGTGCTTAGCGACATGCCTATTACTGAGCATTTGATTGAATTACGCAAGCATCTCATCAAAATATGCGTAGCCGTTTTGATCGTCTTCTTAGCATTGGTAGGGTTTTCGCGTGAGCTCTACAATCTTTTATCAGACCCTCTGGTTGCGCAGCTGCCTGCGAATTCGACTATGATTGCTACTGATATTACCTCGAACTTTATGGCACCTATTCGCTTGACGATTTTCGTTGCTGCCTTTGTAGTGATGCCGTATATTCTGTATCAAATTTGGTCATTTATAGCGCCTGGATTATATAAAAAAGAGAAAAAAATCACTATTCCAGTGCTGATATCTTCGATATTCCTATTTTATTCTGGTGTCGCTTTTGCCTACTTTGTGGTACTCAAAGGCGTATTGAAGTTCTTTATTTTATTCGCTCCGCAAAACGTTATACCTATGACCGATATCGACAGTTATTTAAGCTTTGCGCTAAAGTTATTTATGGTATTTGGACTCACTTTTGAGATTCCAGTGGTTACTTTATTATTGATAATGGTCGGTATCATATCCACTCAGAGTCTAGAGAGTAAGCGCCGATATATCATCGTCGGTTGTTTTGCTGTGTCAGCGGTAGTCACACCGCCCGATGGGGTGTCAATGCTATTGCTCGCGATTCCAATGTGGCTACTGTTCGAGTTAGGTTTGTTTTTAGCGAAAGTACTCATTAAAGAAGAGCGTAAAACCGTATAACCTTGCAAAGTAGCTAATTTATAAACTAGATATATTGCAAATTAAGTATCTTGCAAAATGACTATTTCGTAAAGTAACTATAAAAATAACCTTATCTTAAATATTTAAGACACTTTTTTTATTTTGGCTGTCCCCTAAACCCTATCAGTACATTCAACTTAGTAATGAGATTTAAATGGAATCCCTAATTAATAATAAAAACAAAACGAATGATAATCTGGCAAATCAGCTTAATCAAGAGTGCTATTGCCGTACTTTAGATCGTAAAGCGCTTAATAACAGCCTGCAAGATCAATTAGTAAACACAAGAGATAATCCACTAGGAGCCAATGAGCTTAATAAGCTGTTTTCAGCGACACCGGTGTTCGTCCCTAAGACAGAGATAGAAGCAATGGTGCGAATCATCGCAGCTATTGAGTCGACTGCTAGACTACCGTCATATCAACAGCAAGTACTGTCGTGGGCACCCAATATCTCGGCTTTCGATCCGGGGCCAATAGGGGCCTTTATGGGTTATGACTTTCACTTAGGGAGCGATGACCCCAAGCTTATTGAGATCAATACCAATGCTGGAGGCGCATTTTTAAACGTAGCACTTGCCCGCGCACAAAAACACTGCTGTCGCCCCTCAGAGCAAAGTGTTGCTACTACTAAAATGCTTGATGGGTTTGAAGAAGCGGTCGCTAATATGTTCATACAAGAATGGCAGCGACAATCGGCAACTAGCATGCCCAATCGCATTGCTATTGTGGATAATGAGCCCAAAAGCCAGTTCATGTATTTGGAGTTTCAGCTGGCCTGCCAACTACTTCAAGCTAAAGGCATTGATACCGTTATACTCGATCCGTCTGAGCTTAACTATGCTGATGGTGTACTGACAGCTCATAGCAAGCCCATTGATATGATCTATAATCGGTTAGTCGATTTCGCCTTTGAAAACCCCAACCACGCCGTGCTTAAAAGTGCCTATTTAGAGGGTGCGGTAGTAGTAACCCCCAATCCGCATGCCCATGCTATATTCGCTAATAAGCGCAACCTGACTTTACTATCCGATACGCAAACTTTGCAGTCGTGGGGACTAGGTGATGATGATGCAGAATATCTAAAAAAGTCAGTACCAACTACCAGAATGGTTACAAAAGAGGATGCAGCAGAATTATGGCGTACTCGGAGACAATTGTTTTTTAAGCCAGTAGCTGGTTATGGTAGTAAGGGCGTTTACCGTGGCAGCAAGATTACCCGCCGCGTATTCGAGACTATTTTAGATGAAAGCTATATTGCGCAGACCTTTATCCCTGCTACAGAGCGATCAATAAAGATTGATGATGTGGTGACGACTAGAAAGGTAGATATACGTCTTTATACCTATGCAGGACAGCTGCTACTAACTGCTGGGCGTATCTATCAAGGCCAAGCGACTAACTTTCGCACACCAGGGGGTGGCTTTGCGCCTGTTTTTCAAGTCTGAACATAGCATGAACATGTAGCTTTGGCTTCTTAAGTAACGTTTACTAGTTTAATTATTCTGCATACCAACTTATCAATAAAACATCATGCTGAATTGGAAAGATGATGATCCAAACCGTTATCCACTACTTCCTGCATTTTGGCATGCCGTTGATTATTGCCTATACTTTTTTTCGTGATGATTACAAACGAGTATATTTGATTCTTTTAGCAACCATGCTGGTAGATTTAGATCACTTGCTAGCAACACCTGTTTTCTTACCTGATCGCTGTAGTATTAATTTTCATCCATTACATACTTACTATGCAATGGCAGTTTATGCGGCTATGCTATTTCTACCAAAGCCCTATAGAATAATTGGTCTAGGATTGTTACTACATATGCTGACTGATTCAAATGACTGCGTAATGACCTATCTGAATAGACTCTAGTGCTTATGCGTAGTCGTTAGCTATAGTGAAAAAATTATACAGGATTAGTTAAAATAAATAGGGTAATCTTCCTTTAATGTCGTTCCTTCCTCAAAAAGGATAAAAAGTGATTCTGGCAATTATAATGGCAGCGATTCTAATCGCTGTCTGCACAGCAATACATTATGGCGTATTAAAATTCTCGTCACAGTTTGTGACGCCGTCGCGCCATCCGGGACACTGCCTTGGGGTCGCAGTTGCCTCAATCGTGCTGGCTCATATCCTTGAGGCACTGCTTTATGCGACTGGCTTTTGGGTTGCTGTGCATAACTTTCAGGTTGGTGACCTCGTCTCGTCCTCATCCAACGGCAGTGCCTCCCTTACCTTTATGGACTACTTTTACTTCTCGCTAGTTAACTACACAACGCTTGGGCGAGGTGACCTCATGCCTAACGGACATCTTCGATTTATGACCGCGATGGAGGCCTTCCATGGTTTCCTACTGATTACAATGTCCGGAACCTTTGTGCTGCAGATCATGAATGGTAAAAAACCCCTTGCAAATTAGCTAAAGACTATTTAGCTAAAGACTATCTCGACTATGTGTAGCATAGGGCTGCATAAACCTATGTCAGGATACTAACGTTATTCTGGCATAAGAAAAATAGTTCAAGTTGTTATAAGGAATAAAGCTATGAATCCAAACAATAATAACTACCATCAGGACATTCATCAGTCTGATACTTCTAATAAAACATTAAATACTAATGACAACTGGATTGAGAAAATATGGGCGTGGGCAGATGAGTTTGAGCTCAAGCATTCTGAAATTCCTCGTAATAAAGAATCACTGTTAGCCCTAAAAAAGCTAGAGATCTTAGAGCCTGAACATGATGAGCAACACTCAAAAGACGTCTATAGAATAGCCTATCTACCCGATGAGCTTACCAACCTTACAAATCTAGTAGATATAACTATCAGTGGCATATGTTCAAGTCATTTACTGCCCAATATCGGTAAGCTCACTAATCTAACCAAACTGTCTATTAGTCACTCTAAACTTGTCGCATTACCTGAGAGCATCGGGCAACTGAGTTATCTTACTGAACTCTTTATTGATCAAAGTGAACTCGAAGCGCTACCTGATAGTATTGGACAACTTCATAACCTTACTAAGATGTTCATTGGTCGCTGTCAGATTCAATGTTTACCTGACAGCATTGGACAGCTTACTAAGCTTACGGTACTTGATATAGTTCACTGTGAGATTGAAGAACTGCCTGACAGCATAGGGCAGCTTATTAACCTCGCTAAGCTTTTTATTAGTTATTGCCCGCTCAAGCACTTGCCTGACAGCATAGGGCAACTCAAAAATTTAAATGACCTTGATCTTATTAACTGTGATCTCAAAGACCTACCTAGTAGTATTGGACAGCTTACCAACCTCAACAAGCTTTATATTAATCGTTGTCGTATTAAAGAGTTGCCCGCCAGCGTTGGACAACTGAGCAGTCTTACAGAGCTTTTTATTACTCATTGTGAGCTTGAAGAGCTACCTGATAGCATAGGCCAGCTTTTGAGCTTAACTCACCTTGACCTGCTTCACCTTGAACTAACGGAGCTACCCGATAGCTTTGGACACCTCATTAACCTTGCTGAGCTTAATATTATCAACTGTAAACTTAAAGTATTGCCTGATAGCATCGGACAGCTCGTTAACTTAACTAAGCTCAATTTTAATCACTCTAAGCTTGAAGTCCTACCTGATAGCATAGGGCAGCTTATTAGCTTAACTGAGCTTTTTATTAGTCATGGCAAGTTTGACAAGCTACCTGATAGCGTAGGTCAACTTACTAATCTAGAGAAGCTTTATATTAACCATTGTAGCCTCAAAGAGCTGCCTGAAATCATAGGGCAACTTAAGAGTCTGACTGAGTTTTTTATCAGTTATTGTAAATTGGGCAAGCTACCTAATAGTATTGGTGAGCTTAATAATCTTGTTAAGCTTGAGCTTGTTTATTGTAATCTTAGAAACCTGCCAGATAGTTTTACACAGCTGAATAGTTTGAGATGTATCAATCTTACTGGTAATCCTCTTGATAGGCTTTCTCCGAGGGTGAAATGTTATTTACGTTCTATTGATACAGTCTACGGTTGGGATAAACAATCATACTCTTAGCGGTTGTGCGATATTCACATCATACTCTTAGCAAACTTCAAACATTAAGTTACGAGACAATGCCACAATAGCATTGACTCGCCTTCTACAAAACCATATTCATGTTGCGGTTCAATTGCTATCAACCTTTCAAGAAGTAGATGATCCTTATGTGTTTGAGCGTGTTTTAGCTTCAGTGTATGGTGCAATATTATCGTCACAGAGCCATGAATCAATAAATGAGATATCCAGTTTTATCCTTAGCAATATTTTCGCTAAAGAAGAGGTGTATCCTAATGTTCTTGTAAGAGACTTTGCTCGAAATATCATTGAATATGCTAATAGTCATAATTTAGTAGGTTTTAGCGAAAGTGAGCTGAAGTTAGCTAGACCATCATATAAAAGTGTGTTTCCTAAAACTATTCCTAGTAATGAAGACATTGACAATGAGTACGCGAATGATTATGAAGATAAAACCATTCCTAAACATCGTTTTGCTCAAGATAAAATTATAGACTCAATGACGACAGAGTATGGTAGAGGTACAGGTTGGTACGGTGATTTTGGGCGTTACGTTTTTCAGTCTAATTTTAGTAACTGGAGTAATATAAATATTGATAAGCTTAGCAATTATGCTGTAGAAATAATTTTTAATAAATTTGGTTATGATGCAGAAAAACATGGTGAATTTGATAGAAACACTCCCTATACAGGTCGTGGTGAAAATAGAGTTGAACGAATTGGCAAAAAATATCAGTGGATGGCAATGTATGAAGTGGTAGCTAGAGTAGCGGATAACTTTGAAATGACAGACCCATCAACACGTTGGAAAGATGATAAGAAATACATATGGTACAACGGTTCTGTAGAGCCTTCTTTTAGAGATATAGACCCTACATTCATACCTCCTGATTCAACTAACATCCGTCTTATAACTCCCCCTAATTACAATGGGTGGAGTGATGATTTTGAAAATTGGGTAGTTTCAAAAAATGATTTAATTGATTCAAAAGAAGTCATCTTAAACCATTTTCAGAACGAAGACTGGTTATCCCTAGATAGGCATATTGAATTTGAGCCTAATAAGAAGTTAGGTGATGGTGACCATTCTGGCTCATATCAACGTGTATGGTATATGATCAACGCATATTTGGTAAAAAATGAAGACTTTGATCTGGTCGTATCAAATATACAGAATAAAAACTTTATGGGTCGATGGATGCCTGAGTCTGTAGAGAGGTATAACGATATATTCAACTTAGAGTATTACTGGTCACCTTTACTTGAAATCTATGATAATGAATATTATGGTAATTCTGGGTGGCAAAACATATATGAACGCCGAGTTGGTTCAGATGAAGATAGTTTAGGTGAAGTTTACGTTTGTTCAGAAAGTCATATTTCAGAAGGGATAAAAAATCGTGATTTAGGCTATAACATCAGTGCACCTGCTAGATTATTATTCGAAACTTTGAGTCTAAAAAATGATAAGTTCTCTGGTTCATGGGTTGATAAGCATGATGAATTAGTGATGTTCGACGCTTCTTTTTATGGTAATGAATCTGGTAACAACCTAATGGTGAAAAAGGACGCATTAGAAGAGCTGCAAAAAAGCACTGGATGTAGAGTGATCTGGACAATACTTTCAGAGAAGATTGCGATGTACGGAGGTACCAAATCAACTGAAAAAAGGTTAAATATTTCGGGTGTATATTACCTAGAGGATGGTGAGTTGGTCGGTGAGGATTTTTTCTTTACAACTTGATTTTTATAAGTTATTTACAATTAATTAAACGTTACTGTAGTTAGTGTGGCTCTCTGACTTGAAATAAAAAAGCTACTTAAATGTAAGTAGCTTTTTTATATGCCTATTTCTAACCTTAAAATAAGTTTATGAAATATGAGTTTATTCATGAAAGAGCTAAAGAGTAACTATTGTCACTAATCAAAAATTAGATGTACATTTTTTCTCACATTTATCCAGATAAGCATCCAAATTCTTACGCCGATATACAATGTGGCCACCAGTTTTACTGTACGTTATTGCATCAGACTTATGACAGCGCATATACTGCAGAGTGTTCACGGATTTGTTTAGATAGGCCGCTGCGTACTCAGGCGAAAATGGAGTGTCAGCAGATGCATTCGCTACAGTTTCTTTCATTAATGTGAGCTCATCATGTGTGTAATCAGCCCATTTCTTTTTCTTAATATACATAGTTAAATCTTCATCTTTGTTAATGTCATTCAACAATACAATGATTAGAATTAAATAAATATAAATAGCAATGAAAAAAAACTACTATAAAGTGTGGATATAAGCAAAAACTCTAATTTTTGCTTATGTTTACTTTTAAACTTACATATCAGTTACAATTTCTAAAAATAAAAAATTGCTACGGGGAGAGTAGATCAGTATGAGTAACTTCAGTAGTTTTAGAGGCTAAGTATTTTGAGACATAACTACGATAAGGAAATAAATTAGCAAAGATATTATCAATCGTAGCGAAATCTCAAATAATTGATCTTTTAAGCTAAATAGCAATTATGAAGAATATGGAGTAGGCTTATCGAGCCACTTTTCCAATGCTTGTTTAATATATTCGCTTGGAAGTCTTTCTTGTTCTAATCTCTTAAAGCCATATATTCCTCGGCGCAATTCTGTAAATAATGTTAACTCGTCATGAGTTAAGTGTGTTGGCTCATGATTTATAGAGTCCGGCTCATCTACCATACGATTGATAAACTGTTTTATCGTTTGGTCGTCCATCATGATAGCGGTCAACTTTGGACAGTATTCTCTGGCGCGGCTTAATATCATTAAACCTTCAGAGTCAATATCGCCCCAGTACGCTACTGTCTTTTTCTGTAACCAGCCAGCATTCATCCAATTAATATTTTTACCACCCCCTGCAACTGCAATCGTGTTTTCTGTTTCTGGGAGTGCTAAGCAAGATTGCTCATTTTCTACGACTAAAATATGTTTAGCAGGCAGCGCTTGGCTATGTAGAACATGTATCGGTAATCTTAAAATAGGCAAGCCAGATAAAGCATATCTTGTATCAGGGCACAAAGGTCGTACCATTAACCAGCCTTTAGGCTTATCCAAGCATCCGAGCCAATAAGCTAAGCCTTGTTCTTTGATTTGCCCAGGATAAAAAGCTTCCAATAAGGTCTCGATAAGCTTGTGATAGGTTTCTATAAACTTGGTATCAACGTAACATACTGGCAAAGCGCGCAAGTATAGCCCGGCACCCATTCCTTTTTTTAATTGCGGTATAAGCGCGACCAGTAACTTTAGATCATCAGCACTCAAGTTATCAACAACTTCTAACATATCAATGAGAGCAAAAAATAAATTCTCATGCCAGCTATCTGCAATCTTATTTGTACTGTTAGCAGATGACATTGTCATGCCTTTAGCGATTTCGGTATGAAGGTAGCTTAGTTTTTTTTGCCAGTCTTTAAGCTGCTGGCGTGCCGATGCGCCTAATATTTCAGACAGTGCTTGAATATTAGGAATAGTTAAAGTGATAGGAAGGGTCTGTTCAGAAAAATGTCGAAAGCTATTATGCTGCCATTGCACCATATCAGCGAAAGCAAAATTACGCCACGCTTGCACAAATTCGTGGAAATGCAGTGTATGGTTGAGTAATTCATTACCTGTTTTGGGAGGCTTTAGGCTTATGACAATAGGGAAGGCTCTTTCATTTTTTAAACGGGCTTTAAGGCGTGGTAGATTGTCCCACTCTCGCTTTTTTAGTTGTGTGATGACGGCTGCAGGCATCAAACCCCAATTTGGTGTTTCTGTAGTTATCATCTCTTTAGTCATGAAGCTCAATACCTAATTCTGCAATTTCTTGGTTGTCTTGGGAGAACTGTTCAAGCTTATTCTTTGCCAGGATGTTATCCACTTCTTTCCAAGTAACTTCGCATAATCGGCTTTCATGATGTTCTTGGTTACGCTCAGCAATCAGTAAGCTTCTGGCAGATTCACGTGCCAAATTTAGGTTCTTAAATGGGGTGATTAAGTTGACATGAATGTTTAGCTTTTTGAATACTTTTAGTACGCGGCGACTAACTTGTTCGGCAGTATTTGAAAAAGCTTCGTCCAGAAACACAGTACTATATATTGGCATATCACAGCCATCGGGCGTTAACACATAAGCGAGGCTTGCTGCAACAATCATACCCGCAAAAGATTCTTTTTCGCCGCCCGATTTGCCACTTGATGAGCTGAGCACGTCCAAGACCTCTTGTGTATCGTTATCAATTTCTTCAGCAAAAAATGCCAGCTGATAGCGAGGGTCTAATAAACGTAAACTTTCAAGGGTAGTACTCGAAGTGGAGCTAGTAGCTTTATCCAATATGTCGATGACCTCTTTAAGTAGGTAAAACCTTCTTGTATGGTTATCGTCGTTCACCGCAGAGAGGGCCTGATTGAGTTTTTGGTTAAAGGTTTGTACATGCAAGAAGTTTTCACGTTTTAAACTGAGCTTAAGATGAGAGTCTTGCCTAAACTCAGTTTTCTTTAATACCTCATTGATATGTCCAATACGCCGACGAATATCGTCATGCACCATAGATAAGTGATTACTTAGACGTGCCAGCGATTGAGTGGCATGTTTGTTTAAGCGTTTTTTAAATTCATCCAGTAACTCAGGTAATCCCTCATTGCTTAATTGGTTCAAATGGGCGATATAGTCATCCATACCATTCAGCCCTGTTTCCCATTCAACCGTATAAGCCTGCCATTGTGGTTTTGATTTATAGCTACTCATAATGCCGATAGCTGTATGAGTATATTTGTTGAGCCTACTTTGGTTTTCGTTTATTTTTTCTTCAAGCTGTTTGGTTATTTGCGTTTGATAGCTAGAATTGTCAAGCTCGATATTACCAACCAACGCCTTTAGCTGCTGTTTTACCTGCTCATCTAACTCTACTTCAGCTAATCTCTTAGATCTATCAAGCTCCTTTTGCACAGATGATAACTCTTGCTCTTTTGCACCGTTTTGACGCACCTTCTCTTTTTTATCTTGAGCGACTTTAGATAAAGCTTCTTCAGCATTATCAAAGCGTACTTTAGCTTGTTTTAAATCGCCTTGGGCGTTTTCAATAGCGCTTAGCTCATGTTCCTCATGCTCCAGTCTTTGTTGCCAATACGGTACATTGATTTGTGACCATTCAAATTCCTCTAACTTCTTCCATGAGGATATTTGCTCACTGACACTACGCATGGCTGCGCGTGCATCTTTCCAGTGTTTACTATCTTCTTGCAGCTTTGTTTTGAGCTGCTCTATTTCTACTTGCAGCAATGCGAGCTTGTTTTTGTTGCTAAAGCCCAGTTGCCAATGACGCCTATCATTAATACTCTGCAAGTCTTTTTTATCAAAGCGGCCTTTTTCTTTATGAATTAATCCTTGCCGAGTCATTGAAAAAGCAGTGCGGTCGAGCTGTTCGGTGTTAGCCACACACAGCAAATCATAACGAGATAAAAATGTTTTGAGCCAGTCACGATAAGAGTGAGTACGCCATTTTAGCTTACATAAAAAACCGTCAGCTTTAAATGCAGTATGGCTCTTAGCTTGTTGATTATCCAATACTACTTGTACACGGACATGTAATCCTGTGTGCTGGCTATTAAGCCATTTAGTAACAAGCGAGTAATACTCTTTTGGTACAAGTAATGTGGTTTTTAATCCTCCAAGTGCTCGCTCGATAGCGCCTTGCCAATCTTGTTCATCTTCTTCTATATCGACCAATTCACCGATATACATGAGTGTATTAGGATCAATGCCTAAACTACGGGAAATTGCGTCTTTTAGTTGGTTAAACTTCGGTGGAATATTTGAGTTAGGTTGGCTTTTAAGTGCTTCAATCTCATTTGATAGCTCTCGATGGTGTTCCTCAGTTTCATTTAAAGCAATGGCGCAGTCACCAAATTCACGTTCACGGTCTGCTTCTTGCTCAGCGAGATGCTCTTGAATATTATTGGCTTGAGTAATATTGCTGTGAAAAGTCTGCTCATCTAAAGTGGTTTTAATACTTAGGTTACGGCATAGTATTTGGTAACGAGAGGCGTTCGCATTGGTGCGGTTAAGGGTATCTTTAGTAGCTTGGATGTCTTTTTTTAGGCTATCAATGCGATTGCCGCCGAGGTTCATATATTCATCACGGCAGCGGTTTACTGTTTCAGTAGCATCACGCTCTTGTTGTTCGATTTGCGCAAGATCGCGCTCTAATTGCTCTAGCTGTTGTGACAACTGCTGTTGCTTTTGCTGATATAGTTTGGCGTAGCACTGAGCAAAATAGATCGGCAGCGCTTGTTTTTGCTTAGAAGTGTCATTAATAACTAATTGTGTTTTTACGATATCATCAGCAAGCTTTGGTAAGCGTTCAAGGTGGGTAACTTGCTCTTTGGCATCTTGCAGGCGAGTATGAATGGCAACCAAGTCACCGAATTCTTTCACAATCTCTTTGGCGTCATCACGAACGCCACTTGGCTCAAGTACCAGCGTACGAATCAGCTCAGTTAAGTCATCAATCTTTTTTAGACCCAGCGCTCGCGAGAGAAGGGCCGGCGCGTTTGGGTTGTCCATATAGAGCATGCGTCGGTACAGCTCTTGATAGTCGCCAAAATTATCATCACAGCAAGTTACTTCTGGCTGCATGCTTAACCATTGTTTTAATTTACGGACATTGCCTTGAGCAAACTGATCTAAGACCTCTGACAGTGGCAACTGTTTTTGAGCGACGACATACAGTCTTTTCACATCACTTAACGAGTTACTAGCGACAGTCGTCCAAAATAGTGCCAATAAAGTCATTTTTTGACCATCGTCACTGAGATATTCAGCAGATAGTCCTGTAATAACACCTTTATCGCGCTTACTTTTTACCTTAGTGTTGATACCATCGTGCGCTGAGCCAAAACTGCCACGCATGTAGCTGATTAGTGAGCGGTCACTTTTGTCATTTTGTGCTGCTGCGACATTAAAAGTCGCTCTACCAGCAGGCATGAGCAGTGCCATTAATCCATCAATTAAGGTGGACTTTCCTGAGCCATTATCTCCTGTGATGAGGGTTCCTTCCACGTCGATATTTGCCGTATGTAACCCATGGAATGACCCCCAATTAAATACAGACAGTTTGGCTAAGCGTATTTGGCTAAGTGGCGTGATGTTCAGAGTCGCGTCATTTGATGATTGTTGCATTATATTCATCCTCATTCGCCAAATAAATCGGACTGATTATCTACAGATTGATTATTGGAAGTTTTTTCGGATTTTACTTTGTTTGTAGATTGATTGTTTAAGGAGTCATCTTGAGAATATTTTTTATCTTCGAAATCGTCATTTTCAAAAGTAGGTGACTCTAATTCTGTATTTGTTGTACCTTGTGCCAAGCGCAGATATTCACCCAGCATACTCTCTAAAAAATCAGCACTGACCACATAACGAATCAAAGGCGTTATCTCGTAACGATCATCATTGCCGCGAATGCTACTTAATAAATGGCGACGGCTAAGCTCTTTGAGTCGCGCGCTCAATTTTTTAAGATCTCGGCTGGTATGATCAGTTAATGGTAAAAAAGGGATGAGTAGCGATGACAGGCGTTCAATGTCGATGATGATTTTTTGTTCGCCACTGGTTTCGCGCTCTTGATAATATTTTCGCAACATTAACAATATCAAGGTGTCATATAAGCTCAGTGTGCGTTTGCTAATCAGCGAGTGAGTGTGCTCATCATCATTACTATCTATAAGCTCATCTGCTAACAGGTCTTTAGGGTGGCTTGTACTTGCTGAATCAAAGCTATCTTGGCTGTTGCCTGCAGTCTCACTATCAGAACGAGCAATAAAAGCAATACCTTGCCGCTCATCTAAAACTAAGGTTAAGTAGACCTCAGACAAATGGCGCTGAATCATCGACTGATATCGGCATAATGAATGATATAAATTAGGTTTTTGCGCATGAAAAATAACCCCATGGCGCATGATATGTACTAAGACGCGACTGGCATCGCCAGGCATAGGGTCTAGCATAGTATTTTTAATCGCAGACTCATCGTTAACACTTTCGCTATCAGGACTAATAGTTTCGTTCTTACTCGCTGATGTAGATTTCTTATCGTGATTACTACTAACGGCAGTGTCACTGTTGGTACCAATGACCATGTCAAAAAAATGATTGGATACACTCATTCTAATCCTCTATATTCAGTCCGTTGTCATTAGTTTTTTATAATTAGTCTTATTAGAAGGTATGGTTACAGCGATAAGTCTTCAATATTTTCAGGGAATAAAGAAGGCGTTAGTAGCATTGTTGGTATGCTGGCACGTAACATATTGCCTTGATTGTCATTAATGATAACTTCCTCCACTGATGCAAGCTCAGTAGCTTTTACAGCACGGGCAATACGAATGTAAGCAACTAATTCTTCAAGCCCTTCACTAATGGGTAGTTGATGAATAAGCTGAGAAATGGTTTGTGGACTGTTTTGCATGAGCATAGACTTTACTTTTATGGCCACTTCTTGCACTTTAACTGAGTTTAGACTCGCAAGCATCTTGACGCTTGGCTCACGGCTATTAATATGAGGTGTTGTGAGGCCCATTTGTAGCCGCTCATCGGGTTGTTTTAGTCTGATTGAGTCTGGAGATGACAACTCAATCTTACCCACAGACAATGACAATGAGGTGTTTGATTTTAAGTTGCACTCTTCATTACGTAAGGTTACCGCCAACTGCTCAAGCTTGTTGATGAGTTTGCCTACGGTACGGTTTTCGCTCATTGCGCCACTTTCAATATAGGCTCTTAATTCTTGTTCGGTACGTCTGCGAATGCGAAGTACTCTTTCGCTCTCACGGCTCAGTTCTGCTATCAAATCCGCTAAAAACTGACGTTGATGTAAGCTTAAATGCTTTGCTGCAGGTGTTTGTAAGACATACTGCAATTGCTCACGAAACTCTGTGACACGGTTGTAATCACATAATAGTTGAAAAAACCCTTCAAAAGCACTGCCAGCTTCGGTCTCTGATAACACATTTTCTTGTTTCATAACTTCATTTAGCAGATTGCCTCTTGAAGTAGCGTCGTCGATCATCTGTATGCGAATGTCTTTATCAAGCTTACGTATTTGTTCTTCTAATAACCTAAAATCACCGGTGAGTTGTGACGCAAGCTGGTATATTTCACGGATATATTCACGCTGTTCATTGTCGCTCAACGTATGTACCACACCTGCCTGCAAATCGTCTATTTGACGCTGAATGGCTGCTTTTTTTTCTTCAAGTAACTTAACTCGGCTATCAGTATCTTCATTGGTAACGACCACAAAATCTCGAACAGCTTCTTGTACGATACGCAAGTGTGAGGCACTGACACCAATACTACGTTCTTCTAGCCCATGACAAAAGCGTATCACCATTTCTGTTGCATCAGTTTTGGTCAATAGATCATCAAGTTCACGAAGCCAGCCCTGAGCTATCCATTGATTAAGGTAAGTAGTAGCGTTGGTTTGGGTTTCCCAAATACCAAGATTACGACTGTGTTCAATTTGCGCCTCTAATAGTAATTTAGCTCGGTTATAGGGCACTTCGCTACGTTCACTGAATAGATCAGAGATAAACGCCATTATGTGCGGTGCATTGTCTGCTCGCATCAATCGCCATCCTGCATGCTCTTGATATAAGCGCCGATACTTAGCAGATAGGCCTTGAAAACTCACAATAGACTCCTTATCGGATAGAGGAAATTAACCCCAAATTTATTTAATATGGCAAATATGCTTGTCAGTCTATTTTTATTATTATCAAACCCCGATTTTCACAAAGCCACCTGACAAATATTATGATTAGCAAGTTGTAGTGCTAGCTTTATATAAACAGGCTTAGATGAATTATCACCATAGTATTTTCATATTGTGGTTGATAATCAGTATTTCTATAAATACTATTTATAGACCCGTAATATTATAGGTAATCACATCTGATAACTTTTAAACATATGGATATAAGTTAGTGCTGCAAGAGCCCATCACTTCATAACCACCTTGCCAGCCGCACCATCCATACGATAGTTTTTAATGTCACCAGCGATAACTAGGTTAATTGCTTTTTCAATCTCATCAAGGGGAACATTGAACCACTCTGTCGCCTTGTAAAGATTATTATCTGCTGCTTTTGAAGATACCTTGACTCTTTGATCGTAGAAGAAGGCATGCAAGACACTTTCCACACTACGAGCATTGGCATCATAGACTTGCCATTCAGCTATGATATCTACAGGCTGTTGCAAGAAAGCGGTATCCCTAATCGAGTGTTTAGTACGCGCTTCTCCTGTAAGGGTTGAGAAGCCAATTTTGTGCAGATGTTTATAGTGCGCTAAATCACTTGGGGTCTCAGTCAGCTTAGCAACATAAATGACACCGGTAAGTTGTCGCTCGTCCCCAAAGTTTTTGGCCAGTTCATCGTCCATCCAGTCGGGATCAGTAATTAACAGCTGATAGCTGTTTTCGTATTTATACTGCGCGGTAGCCAATGAGTGAGTGAGCATATTGGACTCTGTACCATTAGAAAATATTAAGCGTAATCTCTCTTGGCTACGGGTGTTTTTTCTGGCCTCTGCTTTATAAATATTAGCCACATAGCAAAGCATGCCATTTAAAACAAAGACGCTGCCAATGTTGATATCTTTCACTGATGAAAAGTTGGTTTTAGTAAAAGCACCCGTTTGAATGGCTTTAGATATACGCTCAAACGTCGCTTCAAATTTATAAAAGTCCTTACATTTGAACCGGCTGGCTATATCTTCGTCGTTATATTGATCATAGCTGGCACGTGTATTAGCCTTATGATCACTGATTAGGATTTCAGAATGAATATTGTCAAAAATCCCTAGGTCGTCACTGTTAAAAATATCATCTAGACTATTAATCACAGGAGGCTCGCTAACAACCTCAACTACCGGCTCAGCTTTTTCAGTGCCAGCGCTATTTGTCTTTTCAGACTCATTATTCTTATTACTTATACTTTTGTCTGAGAGTGTGGGTTTGTCGTCAGATAGGGTAGAGGCCGCACTTTGAGCAGTTAATAAACCATGTCTATCTAAAGCTAGCAGTTCTCGCGAGTCTGCGTGGTTAGTTTGTATGGTCGCTAACAGGCGAGCTTGTATCTTTTCATTAATATCGTTGGCACTGCTACTAGGCACGTGTCCCTGTTGATCGATAAAAAGGTTGATAGTGTCAAACTGCTGCGCTAAAACACTATTAGTATCTGCGCTTTTGGTAGTAGGCTTAATATCATCAAGTAGACCAGTACTGTCATTGATAAAAATATCGTCTAGCGTTTTGTACTCACGACTTTGATAGATCTCATCGAGTTTAATCATGACTATTGGCGTCTCGTTTTGCTTTTTGGTTTCTGACATAAGTGATAACCTCAGCCATACGTCGCTCGATAGCGTCCTCTGAGTTTTTATCAGGTTGACGATTTTTATTTTTCATAAATGCAACGATCTTTGGCCACATCAGGACCGCTTCTTCCTCAGTGACAGTAGAGCGGCTGGCATGGACGACGTCATTGATGGTTTGCAGTACTTCTTTGTCCACTGTCCTAGAGAGAACTTCATACGCATCATGAAAGGGATTGACGGAGCGCACAAGATCGATAGGAAGGTTGTTTACATTGACAAACTTACTGCCGACTTTGACAAAACCGTTGCTAGGGTTCGAGTCGCTATTACTACTTGATTTGGTGCTAGGGTTGTAAATTTTTGCGCCAGCTGGCAAGTGGCGCTCTTTAATGATGTCACTTTCGTTGAGCTGACCTTTCCGTTCAGCGTTCAGAGTAGCGATATCGACATACTCAGTGCCTTGCTCAACGAAAAATCGTTCATTTTCGATGACCGCATCCTCAGGAATATCCTTACCCTCAACCACGCCGCCTTGGCGGTTGATGGCCATATACTGCATGACGCCTTCTTGTACTTGCCGTACCTCATCAGTGTCTAGCGCTGGGTATTTACTACGGATAATACTTGGGATGACGGAGTCTGATACCGCTTCAGTCTCGACATTATTGGTTTCGGCGGCAATATACTTTTTGACTGTCTCAGTGTTCTGAGTGAGCTGGGCCAATATCTCATCACGGTCTTGGTTTAGTATATCCATGACTCGATCAGACGGAGGGTTGACGCTGTCGTCAATGATAACCGTACCTGCCGGCAAGTCTTGCGTCCCTAATAGGTCTATCTCACTGCGGCGTTTAAAGTTGACGTTAGGTTTGAGCACTTGTTCCATCAGTAGCGATAGCGTAATGGCTTTTAATAAGTCATTAACAGAGCTTGTCACAGTCGACTTATCGGCTTCTGGCTCAGCGATTAGGTTGGTAAATTGAGCATGGTGTTTACCTTGGCTATCTCGTGTCGAGCGTCCAATGATCTGCACCACCTCGGTCAGTGAGCCGCGATAGCCAATCGTTAATACGTGCTCACAATACTCCCAGTCGAAGCCTTCTTTTGCCATCCCAAGGGCGACGATGATATCCATCTGATCACGAGAGGTAATATCTGCTAAGTAAGCCTGAGTATTCGCCCGCATAGCGTCATCAGTCACTAGATCTGCGAGTAGCAATTGCTTACCGTCATGTGCGCGTATTGTCATAACACCAGTAATATCATCACGAGACTCAACTTCACCAATGACATCTATGATACGGCCAACGGTCTCATACTTGTCTGTCTCAGCAGTGAGACTGTTGACGTTAGGAATGTGAATGATGGTCTTCTTACTGGTGTCCAAGCATTCATCTAAGGCATCAAAAAATGATTTTTTATAAAAGTGATAGCCGAGCCCTAATGATTTTAAGTATTCATAACCATTCAGCTGTTCGTAGTAGGTGTAAGTTACCTTATCGAACTTCTCTTCGTCGTTGTCTGACAAGATGGGTACTGAGTCACCACGGAAATATGAACCCGTCATTGCCACAATATGCGCGCTAGTCTGTGTCATAATGCCATCTAGTATGGCACCCAAGCGATTAGAGTCATCCGCTGACACGTGATGGAACTCATCAATACCGATCAGCACATCGTTAAATAGCTCAATACTGCCGCCATCTTCAATCACTTTGTCAAAACCATATCGAAAGCTATGATGGGTGCAGACTAATACTTGGGGTAGGGCGCTGTCATCTACATCTTGGCTAATAAACTCTGAGAATATCGCAGTCTTACGTGTATCACTTTGAGCGAGACTTAAGCATAAGTTATAGCGGTCTGCCACCTCCCAATCGGCAAAGAATCCAAAGTCGCTCAGCGGCGTTGATTTAAAGGATTTACCGATACTCATCTCTGGGACGGCAATAATGACCTTTTTGATACCTTGATTGATCAGCTTGTCGAGTGCCAAAAACATCATGGCACGTGACTTACCAGAGGCAGGCGGCGACTTAATAAGCAAATACTGGCTATGACGCTTCTCAAATGCACGCGCCTGCATTTCACGCATGCCAAGCTCGTTGTTCTGTTTACTTTGACCCGTGCGGGCGTAATTTTGATTTAGGATATTAACAGTGGCAGTCATAGTCGATTCATCATAGGTAGAGATGCTTGTAAGTCTGTAGCGTCGTAAAAATAAAGCTCATTTGTCATAGCAATAGTGTGAAACTAATAAACACAAGTTATCGTATTATCATTACGATCAAACTCAGCCTTTTGATCAAAGACACCGTCCATCCAGTGTGATGTCTGACGTGTTTTGAAGTGTTTCCACACGCTTTGCATATCTGCATTCTTGGCAAACTTCAGGACGTGTGCACCACCTTCTGACTCAGGTCTAAACTTATATTGATACTCTGTTATAGGTTGTTCACGGTATTTGACACCATTTGCAAATTTAATATGGTATTCAGTATATTCATAATTAGTATGCATGCTGATATCCTTTATGAGTGGGCTATAACCAGGGGTCCATTGAGATCTAGGTGTTATAGAAAACTCATAAATATCATCATTTGCATTCGGTTCTGCAAGGGTCTTCATTTTCATCGATTTATCAATGAATTTATTATGATGTTCATTGATAGAGCTATAAATGGGACCATCACCGATACAGCCATCTTCCATCCATGCAAACAATATAAACATATCGCCTTCAGGAAGGTCTTGACCATTTTTGCCTTTTAGCGATATGAGGTCACTTTGCGACGCAGCTGATGCTTGACCCGCAGAAAACACGAGTAGGGCAGCAATTGCTGCACTTGATAAGATTTTGGAAAACATAATAGAACGCTCTTTATAAGGGGTTTGATATTGTTTTGGTATGGATGTTAATGCCAAATAAGCTACTTAGCTTTCTTTTTCGTCTTACTTTGCTTTTCCGCTTCGATAAGCTGCTCATAACGTGCCAGCAAATGCGCCAAACGCTCTTCGGTATTGGCAAAGCCTTGCGGGCGATACAGCTTGTCCACCGCGTCGTCTAACGTGCTATGCGCTTGCTTTAAATCATCAGGCATCTTATCAGGGTCATATAACTCTGCGAGAGTCATGCCAGCATTGTTAGCGCGAGCGAGTAAGATTTCTTCTGCTAAGGTTTCAATATGCTGTTTCTGATCGTCTGTGGCGTCAGGGAAGGGGAAGGTGTTGTATATGATAGTCCCAGAGTATCGGTAATCACTTTTTAGGCGACCAGCAACCAATCGCATCCAATCATTATGAGAAAGAGAGTTTAAAATGCCAAAATCAAATAGCGTGCCATTAGGGATCATTTGATTAGCATCTGATGATATTATTGTATGGTCAAAGAAACCCATTGGTACGTATTTACGACGTTCTGAGGAAACCCTAGGTACAAGAATATAGTTGCCTTCTTTAGGTTGAGCTATTTGTCGAAATAAATGTGGATATTTGGCATAATCCCTAGTTGATTCTGCATCGCTATTTTCTCTTAAGTTTTTCACTCCATCTAATCTTTCTTTGATTAAAGGATATTTAACCAGACTTTTTAAGTCAGCACCCTCGAACCATAAGCACCACCTTTGCTGGCTATGTAAAAATTCTTTTGCTCCTAAAATTTGTTTTATATATTGTTTTGAAGATGGTTCGTTGAACTCAAAATTACTTTTCTCACTTTCATCTAGATATAAAAATCCACCATCAGTAGGTTTATTACCGAATATCATTTTAGTTCTTGGCTGAATGGGTTTTCTTAACGCCTCTACAGTAATATTGCTTCCTGATACGAGATATGGGCTAATATTTTCTACTTTCTCACTATGCCATGATTTATTAACAAGCTTATATATTGTTTTATTTTTGCGACCTTGAGTAGAAAGACCAATAATAATCACATGTACAGCCGCATTGTGCTTAGCATTGTTAGTCCAAGGGAACGTTTGATAAGCAAAGCGAATATGGATACCTAATTTGAAAATATCAGGGAATAGCATGGCTACTTGCTCACCTTGAGCAATTGAGTTAGTAGATACCAAAGCAAGCTCGGCATTAGAGTTAGCAATATACTGTGAACCTTTCCAAAACCAAGAGGACACATAATCTAAATATTTAAGAACTTTTTTTCCAAAAACAATTTTCATGTCTTCAGCTTGTTCGTCAGTTCTATTGGTTGTGCCCCCAAACGGCGGATTACCGATAATATAAATCTCATCCGTGCTATTATTCGGACAGACGTCCTGCCAGTCGATACGCAAGCTATTGCCATAAATGATATGACCACTGTCTTTCAGCGGTAGCATCGGCTGAGAGACACCAAATTCCTGCTCACACAGCACATTCATCTGATGCTCAGCGAGCCACAGTGACAAGCGTGCAATCTGACTGGCAAAGTCGTCATACTCGATACCGTATAAGTTATCTAAGCTGACCACACTATCAAAGCCTAGACCTAATAGATTGTCATTAGAGCCTAGTAAATCGCGTTGTGCCTTTAATATATCGATCTCTAGTTTGCGTAACTCTTTATAAGCAATGATCAAGAAGTTGCCTGACCCGCACGCTGGGTCAAATATTTTGATTTGGCTGATACGCTTAAGTAGGGCATCTAAACGTTCGGCTTTATTATTCTTATGGCGATTGTCATGACTTAATGCTCTCACCGCGTCTAGCTCTTCATGTAGCTCATCTAAGAATAGCGGCTGAATGACCTTCATGATATTGCTAACACTGGTGTAATGCTGTCCTAAGCTGCCACGCTGCTCAGGGTCAATCACCGCTTGAAACATGGAGCCGAAAATATCGGGGTTAATCTCGGCCCAGCTCAAACGTGCGCACTCTAACAAGATACGGCGGGTGCGTGCATCAAACTCCGGGATGGCAAAGGGATATTCAAATAAGCTACCGTTCACATAGGGGAATGCACTTAGGTGAGTGGGCTTGGCATCGCGCTCGGTGCTAGACTCAGGTAAGTTGAGAATGTCAAACAGCTCATATAAGACGCTATCGACGTCACTGCCATCTATATTGGTAGTGCCATCGATCACATCATGGAACTGATCTGGCTTAAAGATACCCGTATCTTCGGCATAAAAGCAGAACAGTAGTCTCGTCAAAAATATATTAAGCGCATGTAAGTCATCAGCAGTATTAAACTCGTTGAGCTTACGAATATGATCAAACAAACGCCCCATTTTCTCTGACGCCTGCACATCGGCTGGGTGCTCTGAGTACTCACGCGCACGCTCTAGGCCGGCAAGTGGCAATAAAAAGTGGTAGTTTTTATAAAGATCGGTAAAGTCGCAGTCAAGCGTCTCATCATACTTAGTGTCGTTAATCAGTACTGTATTGAAGTCTGTCACCATTACCATACGGATTTTGTGCTGATTAATGATTGGACTGCTTATCACCTCACTTAGGGTTTTAGCAAGGTCTTGGCCTTCAGCGACAGGCTTGAAGTAGATGCGATGCTTATTGGCAACCTCACCAGCTTCAGGGTTGGCGGCAACGTTAAAACGGCTATCGTTCTTTTTAAGTGCCGTTATCGTGGTTTTCGAGACATCGAGTAGCTTTAGAAAATCAAAGATAAAGTCGTCTTGTTTATTCTTATCAATGACTTTGGTGGTTAATTTTTCTAAATCTTCAAAAAACTGGGTTTGGTTAAATGCCATGGAGGTCTCTTTCGATGAATTACGGGTGTAAATTAGCAGGCTAATGTGCAATTATAGCGCTATCTTATCGTATTTGAAGGCTTAAGTGTTCTGAAAAATAGGGTGGATATAGTGTTTTATTGCTTATTAATTTAATACGCTATAAGTTTATCAACAGGGATTAACGATGATAGTGGGTACTGAGTTTCAAGGAGATTCTATTCGTATAGGAATGATCCAGCATGACAGCTACGGAGAAGCATTACGAATCATCATTGACTTTGCTATCGATAAGCATCGCCATGCCGAAAGGGTAGTTGATGTCCGTACAGAACTGAGCGACTTGCGAGATGAGCTGAATAGTTTTGATCATAGAACTTTGCAGTGGTTGCATGATTGTATGGCAGCTGCGTTCCGTATGGAATATTGTCTTAACGCAGATTTATTTACTTATAGTACGCCAGATCCTCATACGCCTGCACAGACGGTTTCGTTTTGGCTTGATTTTTTAAGAAAAGAGCTTGCGAGGGTGTTTTCTCACCACTTAGAGCTACCCCGATTGATACTTACTGCTGCGGCTTATCCAAACCCTGATAAGCGAGGGATGAAGGCAGAGGATGAGATTTATGAGCTTACTAGGCGACTATATCCTGATTTTAAACGCTTTCAGTCTAGATAATCCAAAAGGATTTTTGGTAGTTTGCTAGCTGTACAAATTTATCACTATATTGCTGTTCACCGCGAGTACGAAGATGAATCGATTTAGTATCAGTCTTAAAAGAAGCAGATTTAGGATTACCTGCCAAAGAGATATGTCGTAAATACAGTAGCATGTAAGTGAACGTTGCGAATTTATCAAACAACATGTAAGGACAAGTCATGGTGCTAAAGCCAATACAAAAGACTCTGGCTAGTTTGACAGAGAAAGAGTGGATCACATCTCTACAGCACCACTATTTAAGTACAGAAGGGCCGTATGGCGATTCAGAGATAATTAATTTGGATGTAACTCCAGCGGGCTTAGCAGATGCAATAGGTATGAATGGATACTCCGATGAAGAAATTCAAAATGCATTCATGTCAATCTTTACTAGAAAATCAGTAAGGAGCTTTCTAGGAGAAAAAGTAAACAAGGTTCAAGGAGTAAGAGCATATCATCATTTTCATTTTTTAATATTATCTTGTTTAATCGCTGCTACGACGACCAATGCAGGGGATAGTAATCAATATCGAGAAAGATTAGGCGCTTTACTTGCTGACAATCAAGGTGCTGAGCAAGGTGTAAGCGGCATTAATAGTTTATGGCTGGCTTTAACGAAATGGATAGATAGTCAAATCCAGCAAGGTAAGAGTTATAGAAGAATTATTTTACCTAAAGATATAGGAAATATGACCGTTATCGGCTATGCCGTGAAGTTGGCATACCCTTCTCGTGATGATCGAAAACGACTCAAAGATGTATTAAAAAAACTAAGTTATAGGGCATTTGAAAGCCCGGTATCTTTGCTAATTGAGCTAAATGAAGATTATTATTGGGAGCTACCAGCGTTAATACAAAAAGACTTATCTGCGCTAAAAATACTTTATGAAAGCGATCAATCTATAGGAAGCCACTACTTCTGGCAATTAATACTAAGTGTTTTGTCTGAAATCAGTCGAGAAGATTCAAAAAGCCATACTTTACTATGGTCGGTATCGGTCAGGTTTGGTGGGTGGGATGGTGATGAGTTAGAAGAGGTGGTTTTAGCAAAAGGAAATCGCCGCCAAGATTTAGAAGAGACTTTTTGGCAAGGGAGCTTTGTAGAGTTTTTAAAACTGTATCGGATACCAAAGCAAGTTAAGACCTTACTAGATAATGGATGTATTGTCCTATTAGAACGCCATGGTGGACTATGGACACAGGATGACAGACAACCTGATTCAGAAGACACAGCTATTATTCTAACTAATCGCACAGAAATCATTGAGCAGTTCCAACATCCTAGTCATATTACTAGAGAGTGGTGTTTTTCTGAAAGTATGCCGCTACAAGCTGTATTAGAGTTAACCTATAATCAAGGTGTAGCGGGGAAAAACACATCAGAGAAGGGGTTAAGTTTTGAAGGAGGAATCCCACTAGGACGTGGTAAATGGCTGGCACGTTTAGGATACTTACCACTTGTCAAAATTAAACCCAATAGTGAATTTAGCACAAACCCAACATTAAAAGTTCAAATTGAGGACAACATCGTTACGATTATCGATGATGACTTAATAAACAAAGAATGGCACTTAACACAAACAAGTGGCTATGACGAAGTCACATCGAAAAGAATTCAGTTTTTTGATAGTGCCCCACTCAATGATTTATGGTCGCAAAGAAAAGATGGATTTGAAGCGTCGGTAGAATTTGATTATCAATCAGGCACACCAATAATTGAAACTCAACATATGGTTTCGACGGGCGTATTTCCGAATCGCTTGTGCGACGCATTGGAGGCTCTATACGCTCGTGCACAAGCTCCTCGGTCAGAGTCAGAGGTTATTGCTATCTTGCAGACAGCTCTACCTAAAAGATCTGAGCTTAAATATATGGTCTGGGATGTGCTACGGTCTTTAGAGGAAGCAGGTTGGCTTGAGCAAGATCTGAATCGACGATGGCGGGGACGTGTTTGGCGTGTACAAGCGCCAAAAATTGTATTAACAGGCGGTTTGACCGCAATCGTTGAAGGTGCTATTGCCAATAGAGAGCTAGAAATACTTAAAGTTGAAGCTATAAGACAGAATGTTGAGATACATATTAATGCTCAGTTAGAGTGGGCAGCTCCTATTATAAGCTTGTATGGTGATAACATTGAGAAACTAGCAAAAGAGCTTAATTGGAGCATTGAAATTGGTAGAAATATTGTCGCAAAACCAGCTCCAAAGTGTTGGCCAGTAGAAAATAGGTCCGTTATGGGACGTCAGTTGTCTAGCATTTGGAAAGCTGAGCCAGGACTGTTTGTTCCGTTAGAACAAAGTATCTCTACTGATAAAAGGCTAGTGAGGTTTGTACGTGATGATGATAGAGATGTGTACGCGATTGATGAAAAGCAGATTTTCATTACAACACAACGCAATACTGCAATTTTGGAGTATGCACGACGAATAAAAAAGTCAGTGTTTATTTACAATGATGGGTTGTTAAAACGGCAAAGTTTGAATGGCCACTTACCGTTGCCTATCGCTAAGTGGTTACGGCGATTAACTGGTCTACAGTCTGGACCTGCCATTATATCTAAATATTCACAGTATCAATATGCCGTGAGTGAGGAACAGTTGAGTCAATTACGAATAATATTTGGTGCGGCTATTCAAAGTAATCATAAATTTGAGCCGAAAAACCTTATTCTCACAATTGCTAAGCAGCGCCATCGCGGTAGCCGCATAAGCTACACTTAAAAATAGGAAAAAATATGTCAGAACAACGGTACCTTGGTCAAATTGACTATACTCCTCGACCTCACACACGAATCATTGGTATTGCAAAGGCAGTAGATGGTAAGTGGGAAAAACAGACCTTAACCAGTGATTTAGCGCCCGTAGGTAAGGTATTCGTTCCCGCGTTACACGATGTGGCTGTGACTAAAGGTCAATTCATTACTTTTACGGCTAAATTGAATCCAAAAATCAGTGAGCACAACAATTATCCCTCTGATAAAGAGCATGATCATTATATTAGTGAGGAATGGGAGAAGCCTGTAGTCGTTATTGATTGCAGGCATATGGATTCAGAAGAAATACGCTATAAGTTAGTAGAGTTTGGCTTAGGAAGTATTGATGCCATTGATGCAGAGCCAAGTGAAGTTATTGTTGCACTATCTGACACAGAATGTGCCCTTGTTGAAGTCATATCACATCCTCGTAATGGTCGTTATGTGGCTAAAACAAGAAACGTGGAGGTTTATTCTTTTAACAGTGCAATCTTTGATGGAGATACTTTTGAAGGGCAGTTTATAAAAATACCTGATGTGACTGTTGGCGATTTCATTCGCGAAATAACATGGAAGCTAGACGTCGATATATTACATGACTTATTGGCTAAACTAAGGGATTATGATGAGTATCTAAAAACTACTACTAGAAAGCAACGGGCGGATCTAGTTAGCTTATTAGATCGGGCGCTAAACATTGTAGAACAAGAAGACTGGGCTGACACACGTAAATGGTTGGAAGGATATAAGCAAAGGGTTACAAGGTCGTTAATAGAGCCAGAACAAGTAGTCGATACTTTATCAAATATGCAACCTTTTCAGGAGAAGTTGGAGATAGCTCACCAAGCGGCAAGTAATGCCTACCGCCAAAAGATGCAACCTATTATTGAACAAGAGGTTAGAGCAGATTTAGCAGACCTGGTATCACAACAAGAGGCTTTAGAAAAGAGCATCCAAGAAAACTATGACGTATTAGAACATCAGAAAATAGCTAAAGATGAGCTACAGAAAAAGATTTCAGATTTGAGCCAACAGTTACTGACAGAAATTAATAATCTGAATCAAACACTTGGTGACATTAAAGAGTTAGATAACCAAGAAAATACATCTCTTGTAGAGCGTTTCAAAAAAGCTTTAGATCGTCAAGGAAAGTTGGTTAAACCTATAGATTCTATGTCACCACCATGGTCGAGAGGGTTGGTAAGAGATGATGTGCCATATGTGGATGATTCGGAGTTCTATATTAAACTACAAGAAGTTGCAAAGAAAACAGCCATATCATTGTTAGAGCTCATTACATTTGATAGCGTTTTACGCTCAGGTGATCTGGTTCTTTTACCACCCACATCTGCAGAAGTTCTCATGTCTAAATACGCAGAAATTGTGACAGGTAGTGAGGTTTTTCGGGTTTCCTTAGGTCCAAATGTTTTAAACTTAGATGATTTATGGGTGCAACCAAACCAAGGAGCCAAAACTAGTTTTGCAAGAGCATGGTCAATGGCAGCAGCAAACTTAAATCAATATTATTTAGTTTGGCTTGATGGTTTACAACGAACTGCCATAGACTTATGGTTGCCAAGCCTAATAAGCGTTTTATATAGCTCTGAAAGACCAAGAAATCTACTTGTTGTAGCTACTATCGATGACAATTTTATTGATCATGAGCGGACGTGGCTAGAATTATCAAGGTTTAGTACCCCCATTAAGCTTAATAGTCAGATTGAATATAACAAAGAGTCATCACGACAGCTTTCAATTGTTCCTAAAAGCTGTACCCAGCTTGCTTATCAAAAGGTAGCGGTAGCTGGCGAGGACTGCTCCCAAGTGCTTGAAAAAGGTCAAGAGTGGCTAAAAGATTTATTAAATATATAAGAGAATAATATGCTAGATCCAATAGGGGCTTACTATAACATTTTAGAACTTTATCTTTCTTACTTAGATACGGTTTATCGATTGCGTCGTGAAGATTTAAGTCAAGAAAGACAGCGTTTATTGCGGCAGCCAGGCAATTTAATGCCAGAGCCTTTTATCGAACCTATTCTGCGCTACCAAACAGCCGATATTGCATTAGAAAATTGTTTAGACGACCAGGAACAGCATAACCCGTTAAAGAAATTTAATCGTGAGCAGCGCCGAGCTATCATTGAAATGGTATTTTCTGGACTTTTTCCTGGCAAGCCAGCTGCAGGCGGATTGTTACGACAAAGTGTGTTTTCACCCTATTCTCACCAAATGCAAATGCTGCAACGTGGATTAAAGAATGGTCACCCTGGTATCGTTACATCTGGTACGGGTTCTGGCAAGACAGAGTCATTTTTATTACCTATTTTAGCTGAGTTGACTGCAGAAGCAACGCAGTGGGCACCCCCAGCAGCAGATTACTTACAATACCAATGGTGGCGTGAGAGCAATAGGTTTGAGTACCACCGCAAAGGTGAGGCCAGTAATCGACCACAAGCAGTGCGCGCATTAATTTTGTATCCAATGAATGCGTTAGTAGAAGACCAGATGGTACGCTTACGCACAATGTTAGACTCGCCAGAGGCTACAGAGATATTAGATAAAAGAGCAAATGGTAATCGAATATTTTTTGGACGTTATACCAGTGCTAGCCCTGTTCCTGGTTATTTGAACCACCCAAGAAAACAAGGAGATGTAAAAGAGACAAATGCTGCTAAACGCCGTCTGAAACGTACTAAGACCATGCTAACGACATTGGCTAATGATCAAGGAAAAGCATTGGAGTACGACAGAAATAACCCTGAGACTGATGCAACACGTTATTTATTTCCATCTCCTATAGGGTCAGAACTCATTACGCGATGGGATATGCAAGAAACGCCACCAGACTTGCTAATTACTAATGTCTCAATGCTCAATGCTATGCTATCGCGAGAGGTTGATGCTCAAATCTTTGATAAAACCAGACAGTGGCTTGAAACAGATCCTGAAGCTTATTTCTTCTTAGTTTTAGATGAATTGCATTTGATACGCGGCTCAACAGGAACTGAAATGGCGGCTCTCATTCGTGTTTTGATCAACCGATTAGGATTAGATCGTACACAGTATCGCCATAAGCTGCGCATACTAGCGTCTAGTGCTTCATTGCCCTTAGATGGTACTGAAGGCGATCAAAGCTTGAGCTATCTTTATGATTTCTTTGGGCCGTTTGGAACTTATGTAGATAGTCACAGTGAAGGAGCCAAAAAACCTGAGGATTGGGTAGAGGCAGTTATTTCAGGCATCACTGATATACCTAAACCAATTACTCAACAGCATATAGATGCTAGACCATTTACGGCAGTGGTAGATTATCTAGCCCCAGATGGTCGTTATCTAGGTCAGCTAAAAAATAAGTTAGATGAAGATGAACGTTTAGAGGAACTACTAAGTGCTTGCAAAATAACCTTAGGTCTACCTCAATCTTGCACAACTAGTGGCATGGTGAATGAGGTTGCGGCAAGACTCGCAATTAGTTGTACAGATGAAGAGGGAAAAACTAAAGCTCGATCAATATCAACTTTGGCAGAAAAAATTTTTGGGGACCGTCAAAATCATAAAGCATTGCGTGGTTTAATGATCCTCAGGGGGTTAGGGGATATAGACGGTTCAGAGGCTATTTCTTTTAGGGAGCACTTATTTCTAAGAAGCTTAGAAGGTTTATTTGCCACTCCCGTAATTCAACAAGATCAGCTTGCCTATAAAGGTGTTTCAGTTGAAAGCGGTACTAGTCATATCAATACTTTTCAAGGTTCTCAGCGGCTATTTGAATTATTTTTATGCGAGGGGTGTAATACAGAGTTTATTGGCGGATTACGGGGAAAGGCTTCTCGTAATACATCAAACTCACCAATCGAAATCCTCCCCCAAACCCAAGATCTTGAAAAGCTTCCAGAGTTTGGCGTTGGTGCTGGGATTGAAGATCTTAGTCACGAAGAATTCGTTCTATTTTGGCCTTCCAGAGCACCTGTAAAGCAAGGCGATAATAACAAAGAGTCATGGATCCCTATGTCGCTAGACCCATACAACGGTCAGTTACGCTCAGTAAACGCTACCCCTGAAGGTTTTATTCCAGGACAAGTTTTTACTTTGATTAATGTATCTGTTAAAGACAAGCAACGGAAAAAGACTGCAGCGCCCAATTGCTGCCCTGCGTGTGGAGCAGATTACTCACGTCGCAGTGAACAATATCGTCAGTCACCTATTCGTAGTTTTCGTACAGGTTTTGCTAAAACATCACAACTACTTGCCACTGAAGTTCTTGAAATACTCAAACAAGCTGGTAATAGCCCTAAGGCAGTTGCATTTTCTGATAGTCGACAAGATGCAGCTAAGGCAGCCGTTGACATCGAACGCCATCACCATAATGACACACGACGTAGAATTTTAGTCGATGCCTTAATAAATAGAAAGCCGCTTATGAGCCTTGAAAGTATTGAGGAGCAAATGAATAAGGCATTACAGGAACGTGATTTAGCTAGTATCTTAAAGTTAAACTCTTTAAAAGAAGAGGCGGATAAATTTGGACACTCAAATCGTATAGCTCTGGCAACAATTCTAGAAGCGAACGAAAAAGGGATTATTGAATCGGACTTCAAAGCTCAGCCTCTATTAGCAGGAATGGCGACTATCGGCGTACATCCTACAGATGATACAGGCGTCGAAAAAATTAATTATAACGAATGGTATAGTTATTTTGAAGAGAGGCAAGACGGAACAATTTATTGGAATGATAAAATTGAAGGTACAAAAGTTACTGATGCAAAAAATGCTGTGGCAAAAGCACAGCAAACCTTGATTGAAGATGTTATTTTTGCTCGTAACTATTTTGCTTTGGAAGAAACTGGGATTGGTTATCCTTGTTTTGAGGCTCAGCATACGCAAAACTCAGATGAACTTAATGCGATCTTAAGAGTTTTTGCCGATAACTATCGTGTATTAGCTAACAAATGGGTTAAACCGGACTCAATTAAAGAGTGGGTAAACGGTGGCTCTATAAGTAGTAAAAGAGTAAAGGGCTTTATACAGTCTTCTAATATCAGTGAAGATAAAATGACTGATACTTTAAGAAAAATGGAAAAGCTTGGACATTCAGGTGGTGTTATACGAATTGAGCGTTTATATATTCAACTTACTGAACCTGATGATCCAGTTTATGAATGTACCACATGTAGTAGAGCTCATCTACATCGCGGTACGGGAGTATGCACGCGCTGTCATCAACCCTTGCCTGCCCAGCCAAATCTCAATGCAAAACAGCTTAGAGAACGTAACTATATATCTAAACGATTAGATAAAACATTTTCAGATGATCACTCTGTATTTAGATTGCACTGTGAAGAGTTAACGGGTCAAACAAAATCATCTGCAGAGCGATTAAGGCGTTTTCGAGGTATTTTAATTGATGATAATAGCAATCCTATCAAAGAAAAAGCTCAAGAAATCGATTTGCTGTCCGTTACCACAACAATGGAAGTTGGTATTGATATTGGTGCCTTACAAGCTGTATATCAAGCTAATATGCCGCCGCAACGTTTTAACTATCAACAGCGTGTAGGGCGTGCCGGACGGCGTAAACAAGCATTCTCTCTAGCAATGACACTATGCCGTGGTCGTAGTCATGATCTTCACTATTTTCGACATCCTGACGCAATCACAGGAGATGCGCCACCACCACCTTTTTTAACAGTGGAACACATTGATATTAGCTTGCGCTTATTGAGAAAGGCTTGGTTGACAGAAGCCTTTAAACAACTAAGAGAAGAAGATAATAGCAGTTATCCAGGTGACAGTATGCCATCTGATATACACGGAGAGTTTATCTTAACGACTGACTATTATGACAAAGCCAAAGATTGGAAACAACGTTTAATGGTTGCACTTAGACAGACGCAGTCAATCGCTAAGAAATTAGCCCATACTTTAGGTCAAGGAGTGGCAAGTCGCGAGCAGGATCTTCTAACTTATTTAACAACTGATAAACTTATTGATGAAATCGATGATTTGGCGAAAGAGGGTAGTACCCGTGAAATGGGTTTAGCACAGTTCTTAGCTGAGAATGGCTTGTTACCAATGTTTGGCATGCCCACCAGAGTCAGAAACTTATATCTAAATTTAGAGTCAGTTAGTGATAATCAGTGTGAGTGGGATTCTGTTGATCGCGAAATTGATATGGCTATTTATGAGTTCTCTCCAGGACAAACAGTAATCCGAGATAAAAAAGTTCATGAGAGCATTGGCTTTACTGATCAATTAGGTTTTGTTCAACCAGGGCGCGGCGGAGCTAAACTTATTCCTGAGCCTCAAAAAGAGTGGTGGAATGATAAAGTTAGCATTGCCGACTGTCCCGCTTGTGGAGCCCTAAAACTGCTTAAGCAAAATGATAATAAAATCGAATGTGATGATTGCAAACAAATAATTCCACAAGAAGCTTTTAGCGTCTACTATTCACCGAGAGCTTTTAGAACAGATTTTCAACCGAAGGTATCTGACGGCACCGAGCCACCCCGACCTATGATACGTCGGGAAACAGGAGCAATCATTGCACCTATGCAAATGCAAAAGATCGCAGGAACAAACCTGTCGCTTGCCAGTGGTAAGGAAGCTTATATTATCAGAAGAAATAGAGGTGTTTTAGATTTAGATGGAAGTCCCAAAAGCTATGAGGTTGTCCAAAGAGTTCAAAATAAAGTGTATTGCCAAGGGATCTCTAAGCTAACTATTAATGGGATTCCGAATCAAGCAATATTATTGGATAAAGCTCAAAAACATCCTACATATTGGCAGATACAACCTGAATTACCTGAAGTACAAGAAGTAAAGTTGTTTTCAAGAAAGCGCACAGATGCTCTAAATCTTAGCATGTTGTCTATTCCAAATGGTTTATCTATGGATAGACTTGGGTCTCAATCAGAACGCTCAGGGACAAGCTTGAGAGCTGCAGCTATTAGCGCAACACAGCTTATAGTTCAGAGAGCTTCTCTAGCTTTAGATATATCACCAGATGAGTTCGAACCTCTTGAGCCTAGACTTCGTGAAGAAAAGCCCATGTTGCAGATAGCTGATATGTTGGTAAATGGTGCGGGCTTCTGTCAAAGATTAACAAAAAATATAGAGGAAAGACCTCCGCTGATTGTAGAGCTTATAGACTCGATGTTAAACAATCTATCCGACCCGATGGTTGGTGGTTTTTTTGAAAGTACGCATCGTGAAGAATGTCATCGCTCCTGCTATCGTTGTATTCAACGTTATGGCAATAGGGGGTATCATGGTCTACTAGATTGGCGGTTAGGGCTTAGTTTCCTAAGATGCTTATTTGATCGTACACATCGAGTAGGTTTGGATGGAGATTTTACTAATTATCCTGAGCTTGAAGACTGGCCTGAGCTTGCCAAAAATGCTGCACAGGATATTCAACGATTAGATCCATATAAAAGTGAAATTGTCAGCATAGGCCCATTAAACCTTCCGGTTGTACTACATAACTCTAGCACGGCTAGCTCTGAAGCATTTGTTATTATCCATCCCTTTTGGGATGTAATAAATATGAGTACAGAGCTAAAGCAAACTATCGATTCTTTAGATTCTAGCTATTCTATAATGTTCATTGATACCTTTGAAACGAATCGCAGATTAATGAGTGCTATTGAAAATGTTAGGTCTCAATGAGAAAGATTGATTTGATATAAAAAGATTTTATAAATAGGTTTCTTGTATAAATCGTTGCCTAGCCGAGGGTTTCCTAAAAACTGTGTAATTGCTTATAATCCACTAACCGGAGAATAAGCAATGACTACTCAATCTGGCATCAAAAAACTGGCCGAGCAAATGGCTGGTAGCATGAACAGCTTTGATGACATCAAAGACTTCCAGAAGCAGCTCATGCAATCTTTTATCGACACTGCCTTAGAGGCTGAGATGGAAGATCATCTCGGCTATCCTAAGCATGAGAAAGCCGATAAACCTAATAAGCGCAATGGGCACACTAAAAAGACCGTCCGCAGTGACACAGGCGATCTTGAGATATCCACCCCAAGAGACCGTGATGGTGACTTTGAACCTACGCTCGTGCGCAAGCATCAAACCCGTATCTCAGGTCTCGATGATAAAATCATATCGTCACTACAGGCATAGCCTTCCGTCTTGCGCTTCGAGCAAGTGTGCCCCACACACTTGCTTATCCTCGCTCATACGCCAAGGGTCAAACCACCACCGAGATTGTAGAGAGCATTAAAGAGCTCTACGATGTCGACATCTCAAGCAGCTTAGTTTCAAGAGTCACCGATAATATATTAGACGACATCACCGCTTGGCAGAACCGGCCACTGAGCAGTGTTTATCCTATCGTCTATTTGGACTGCATCGTCGTGAAGAGGTAACCCTCCCAAACTTAAGACACCTAATAAATAGAATTAAGCTGCCTGACTCAAGTAAAAATGTTTCCGACATACTCAGGATAGTTACCGTTCAATTTAATTTTTAGTAAGATGAATAGCTTTATAAGATTCTATAAAGTGCCAGTCGCCATGCCTATGAAGGCTTTGCAAAATTATATTATACTGATATGTTTTAAAGGATACTCATAGTGCCTACAGCCGATTTTCAGCTTAACTTTCTAAGACGCATTCAATGGTTACTTGAGTCTAGCTCTTACACCTCTACTTATAAATTCGCTTTATTAATGGCGATTACAAACCTTTCTATAGAATCAGCTATTAGTGATAATAGCGAGCGCAGTATGTCATATGAAGAGTTAGCTGAGCAGTTTGTACAGCTTTACTGGACACAAACGCTGCCGTTTTCATATCAAGATGATGACTCTGTATTGAAACAGAGTAATGTAGGGGGTCAAGCTAAGGTTATTACTAGCATACTGAAGTTGCAACAAGAGACTAAAACTACCAGCATAGGTGTAGCTCGAAAGCGTAGTATTAAAAAGTGGCAGTCAACGATTAAAGAGGTTGCTCAGACCATTAAGAACAATCCTGCAAAGTATTTACAAAGTGCCCAAGATAAGGTCAGTCGCGAATTTTTATATGTTTATAATCCTAAAGCAAACGCGATAGTATTGATGCCTGGAATCGCATATTGCTTTAACCGTTTCAGTCAGATAATCCATAAACTCTGCCAACAATACTGGACTGAGTTTGTGCGTAAAAACCGTCACAATCAACCTTACTTTAGCGATGATATTGACCTGCAACAATTTCTATTTCATCAATCAAGACAAAACTTAAAAGTATTAGAGTCCATATTGATTGACACCCAACAAGGGCAGTGCTTCTATTGCCATAAAGCTTTAAAAAATAATATCGAGGTCGATCATTTCATTCCTTGGTCGAAATACCCCATTGATACCACTCACAACTTTGTACTCACTGATCATAGGTGCAACAACAGCAAACGTGATTATCTTGCTGAAGAGTTATTTTATGAGAAGTGGTTAAAACGCAATCAGCAATACGGTTATACGATTGAACAGCAAGCAAAAACCCTAGGCTTTATAACCAATCAGCAACGCTCAGAGACGATTAGCCAGTGGGCTTATCAAATAGCGGTAGAACATGAAGATTTGGTCTGGTCGCCACAACCAAGCATAAAGTTGCGGCCAATTAATCCTGATGCACTACCACAGCTTAGAGCCTGACAAATAGATATGCCACTTTATGACCAAACAAGTCTCCAAAAGTACTCTTAATTATTATGATGAAAATGCCGTTGAATTTGCCATGCAAACGGTAAGCATAGATATGCATGATTTATACGAGCTATTTATTAATCAGCTCCCTCAAAGAGATACGCAACGTATTTTAGACGTGGGCTGTGGCTCAGGTAGGGATGCAAATTACTTTGCTAAACAAGGTTATGAAGTAACAGCGATAGATGCCAGCGCCGAGTTAATTCAGTGGGCTCGGCAACATCATATGTCGAGCAGAATTACTTGGGTTCACTTAGATTTTAGCAGTATTGAAAATCAGGCTTGGGAAAATAAGTTCACTGGCATTTGGGCTTGCGCTTCATTGCTACACGTACCTTTTTTCGAGCTACCTTGCATTATACAGTCATTGTTAGAAACCTTAACTGATGATGGAGTGATGTATTTATCATTTAAATATGGTGAAGGGGAGCGAATAGATAATGAGCGCTTCTTTTGTGATATGAATGAAGCACGTTGGGCAACCATTGTTGCTAAAATACCGCAAGTGATTGAATGCGATATATTGTTGTCGGCCGATAAAAGAGCCGACTGTAAAGATGCATGGTTTAATGTGATGATAAAGCGAGAAAATAATCCTATTAGAAGTTCTGTAAAATGATGACTAACAACTGACAATAACTGATATAAAACTTGGCGGGTAGATATGATATGAGTGAGTCAATGGCATTTCTAAGATTGTTTGAATCAGATAGCCGAATGAATAAATACCAAAAATTATTTAAACAGCTCATTTATGTTCTGTCAGAAGAAAACATTGAGTATGTGATTATTGGCACAGTTGCATACTCAGAGTATGCACCTCCTCGTGCGACCACCAATATTAATTTCATGATCTCTGAAAATGACTGCTGTAAACTTGAAAGCGTCCTTAAAGAGCATGGAATTGATTTTATATGGAATGCCTACCAACAGTTAATCATTGCTGTCAAAGATGATAGTGATGAGACTAAAAAATATCCTCTCGCATTTTCATTCCAAATCACCCCTAAAGGTCTTACATTTAATCAGCCTATATCTAAAGAGATATTTGGTATGGTTGATGTACCCGTCGCCAGCCCTGAGGCATTAGTGGCGTTATGGTGTGTGGCAGTGAGTAAGGGATACTCTAAGTCTTATTACGATGCTCAGATGTTCATCAAGCTACAGTTGGCAGACGTTGATAGATGCGTTGCTGTGATTGAAAGTCTTGCTGAGAGTAATGCAAATAAAGTATTACGTTCAATTCTCATAGGTAATGCTATGACTGTCGATACGATCAATATGGATGAAGCGCTCATCATGCGGTCTGATCTAATTCAGACTCATGAAGAGATCGAGCTGGCGAAAGCTCATCGCTATAACGCTGCGCAAGAGCATCGGCGTAAACTCATTAGTGCTAAGTTAAGGAAAAAATAACAGAGCCTTTCCTAAAAACTGTGTAACTGCTTATAATCCACTAACAGGAGAATAAGCAATGACTAACCAATCTGACATTAAGAAACTGGCTGAACAAATGGCCAGCAGTATGAAAAGCTTCGATGACATCAAAGACTTCCAGAAGCAGCTCATGCAATCTTTTATCGATACTGCCCTAGAAGCAGAAATGGAAGAGCATCTCGGCTACCCCAAGCATGAAAAGGCAGACAAGCCTAATAAGCGCAATGGGCACACTAAAAAGAGAGTCCGTAGCGACACAGGCGAGCTTGAGATCTCCACCCCAAGAGACCGCGGTGGCAGCTTTGAGCCTGTACTCGTTAGTAAGCATCAAACCCGTATCTCAGGTCTCGATGATAAAATCATATTCCACTATAGCCATAGCCTTACGTCTTGCGCTTCGGGCAAGTGTCTCCCAGACACTAGGACTGATCTTTATTGACAATATGATCTATCTCACAGGTTTTAATTCTGCTGATGATCATATCGATGATGATGTGTTACTAAAGGAGCGGTAATCCCCCCGAAAAATAAGAACAATTAGAAATAGAGATTAACTGCTAAAATATATCAGCAGGAGAATCTGAATCAGATTTGATAAAAGTAGCTACACACAAGCTTGTTAGTCAACTTGCAAAAGCTCATGATACTAAAGGGTTATTTTTAGGGATGCAGAGTGTGCAAGCTTTACCACTGGAATCCATGGCCTATGTAACAGAAGCTGTTGAAGGATTGTTGTCTGGTGATGAGGCATCTATATACTATAGTTCAAGGTAAGCATCCGACCATCCCATCTTTTCCTCACTTAAAAAATGCGAGATAGTGTCCACGATTAATAATCGTGGACACTAACATGACAACACAACCACCTAACAAACCCAAACGAAGAACTTACAGTGCTGAGTTTAAAGAACTTTTAGTACAAGAAGCTGAAGGTTCAGGTCGATCAATTGCCAGTATCGCTCGAGACCATGGCATCAACCAGAACCTTCTCCGAACCCATCCCAGATTCTGTGTAACTGCCGTTTAGATTAAATGCTTACTGATACGATCATCAAACATAATCATAAAGCGATTTAAAGCAGACGTCCAGTTACGAATCGGCATCGACCACTTCTTGGATGCCTGCTGTGTTGCTAGATATACCACTTTAAACGCTGCCTGATCAGAGGGAAACACCTTACGCTTATTCACCGCCGTTCGAATCACACTGTTTAGCGACTCTATCGCATTGGTGGTATAGATCACTCTTCTGATATCTTTAGGATAACCAAAGAACACCGTTAAGCCCTCCCAGTTATTGCGCCAAGACTTGATGACATGCGGGTACTCTTTACCCCATACTTCATCAAAGTGCTCAAGGTTGGCCTCTGCTATCTCTATAGTATCCGCACCATAAATTGCCTTTAAATCAGCCGCTACGGCCTTTTTGTCCGTCCACGGTACGAACTTCATTGAATAACGCAGCATATGAACAATGCAAAGCTGAACCTGAGCATTTGGATAAACAGTGTTAATGGCATCGGGGAAGCCCTTTAAGCCGTCGACACAGGCAATGAGGATATCTTGTACCCCGCGGTTTTGTAGCTCAGTGAGAACACCCAGCCAGAACTTAGCCCCTTCATTCTCTGAGAGCCACATACCAAGCAGCTCTTTTTTACCATCAAGTCCCACGCCTAGCGCCAGATAGATAGCCTTGTTGATGATCTGCTTGTCTTGACGTATCTTCACGACGATGCAGTCCAAATAGACGATAGGATAAAACTCCAAGTTTAACCTTCTCAGCTAATAAAAGTATAAAAATCAACAACCTCTTAAAGCTATATTCTTTATAGTCTTAAGAGGTTTTTTCGTGCCTGTAATAATTCTAACTATTTAATAATAACGATTATTTTATGATATTAAGCTCCACAATACTAAAGCGTTTGACACCTAAGTGATTATTTGATAACATGAATTATATTCACTATTATTTTATAATTAATGAAAAATAATAAACTTAAGGTTGGGCAAAAACTTGCCAATCCTAGTAAGGATGATTTGTATGTACATCCGTATGCTAAAGCCGCTTTATGTGTTTGGCAGAGATTGAGACCTAAAACGACTTATATCAATATGAAGTTTTTGGATAATTTCTACCGTCCACCCCTGCGCTTGGTTGATGGAGGGGACGATGCTTTTTATTTCTTTAATGATTTCCAAAGAGTCGATCAGGTTTTAAGGTTCGAGAATGATAGCGATCACCCATGCTTAATAATCCCTGAAAGTATTAAAGATGTTCAGCAGCTCGCATGGATGGAGGTTATAAACTTGATGTTCTTGAAAGGTATTCACCATCCTGATTTGTTTAAAGCACTTAAATGCACTGCACCTCAAAGTGTGATATGCCAGCTCATGGGGGTTAGGCAACTGACTGTAAAGGAGTATTGCCATTTTGCAGGTATTAGCCAGAGTAGTTATGAATATCGCCAATGTAAGTTTGCACTAGAAGATCGAGTTCTAGGTATTCCTCAAAGTATGAGCTGGTTGAGTGGTGCACCCTAATGAATATAAAGCAGTTTGATAACAGCGAATTACAAACGGTTTTAGATCGTCTAGTGCCACTTGATTCACCGTACTTTATAAAAATACAAAGTCTGATTATTAATACTCTTTATATTAATCCAGGCCTCTGCCTACATATTGGTGAGCAAGCCAGCCTAGATATGCCAGTATTTACATCGTCTGAATGTGAAGCTATCGCCAGGAAAGTCGTCAAAGAGAAAAAAATTGAGAATTGGGCAGTCACTTATATGCTGGTCTTGTTTTACCAGAGGTATGGTCAAGCACGTAGGGATGATGAAGCATGGCAGTTTATGAGTGCATATCTGCAAATAATCATTATGATTGCTATACGTAAGGATGAACACTCTGTAAAAGTCGGTCAGCTAAGTGTGCGTCTAAGGATGGGGTTGAAGCCTAATAACCCACAAGCTGAGATTGTTAAAAAACTGATTGATATCCATGCTCAACATGTTTCACTGACGAAGGCACTAGCAGCATTACGCGTATATGAAGCTAAGATAAGAAGTGATGAAGAGTCAGGCAAAGTGGTTAATCAAAAGTTGGCTGGTAAAATTGGTCAAATAAGACTTGCCTATGAAGTAGTTGCAGAGAACAAAGCGTTTGTAAGTAAAACCTATACCAGCTCACAAAACAATGAGCTTAGTAAAGAACACACTAATAAGCGATACCTTAATAGTGCTGATGAGCCAATACGAGTCACAATATTTGGTAGACCCCATAAAAATGATAACGTATCGGACGCTGAGAATATTGCTGATGATGACCCGCCTGCGCTCTTAGATAATGATTTTAAGCCTTCCAGTACAACCGCTAAATCCTCAGAATTGCAGCAATGGAAGCTAAAAAATAAATATCGACATGCCCGCCGTAACCAGTTTCATTTTCCTACTAATTTACGTCAACTAAGTCTACTGAGCTATCAGATGTTATTTGCTCGGGTGTGGCAGCTTTTTGGCGTTGTCAGCTATAAACAGCGTCGGGTTTATGCCGTTATATTACTATCAATGCTAAGTGGTCGGAAGGTCCAAGACGTGATTTATGAGCTGGCATTGGATAAAAGTCAGCGCAAGTGGTTGAGTCATGAAAGCGGTTCGGCTGCTGATAGTTATGCTATGAGTAATACTATTAACGTAACTTCAAATCGTAGAAGCCACTTATTGCCACATCGTCAAAGCCATGATAATGAATTTAAATTACCTCTGCCAGCGAGGCTACAAGCAGTTATTGAAAATAAGTTTTCGGTGGATGGCGATGAAGTGTCTGAAGTGCTGGCAAGCTTGAAAGTGCAACTAGAGCTACCGGTGTTATCAAATCAGCATATTGACGCTTGTTTATATACAGTTATAAAGAATGAGCTGCAAGAGCCATTACATGCCGACATGATTACTGGAGTTGATGTGAAACACAGCTCGCCCTTGTACTACACCAGTATTGAGACAATAAGCTTAGAGAAGACTTACTACAGCGCCATACAACTATTGACCGAATACTGTACTGCGGACAGCCAAGGTGAGCTACGACAGCTTAGTATGTCTAGCACGAAAAGCAATCGTTATAAAAAATATATTGGTAGTGACATGACTTTAAATATTGATATCTGCCAAAGATTTTTTGATGAGCTTGCTGAAGCAACTGAGAGTTATAACGGTCGATTAAAGCGGAACGTAAGCATAAGGCAGGACCGTTATATTGAGCAGTTTAATGCTTATGGTGTCTGGTTATGGCACATCATCTTTATTCAGACTGGGATTAGACCCGTAAAGCATGCGCCTGGGCTTTTAAATCAATTTGATTTTAGGCAAAGGCTGTTATGGGTGTCGGATAAAGAAGAGCGTCAGGGACAAGGGCAGGGAAGGCTTATTCCTCTTAGTGATTTCTTAATCACAGCGATTCAAAATTATATTAAATATATCAAGCAATTTGCGGTCATGCATAATTCTATATATCCCAATGACCAATTTCCTATAAATAAAATTTTGAACTCTAGTCAGCCACTCATTCAGCTATTTAGCCAAAATCCCAAAGGCTTTACCGGTATTAAACCTAGTAAGGTTCGCTATCAGATAAAACACTTTTTTAGTCACCAAGACAACTGGCTTAGACATCAATTACGCTCACTACTAACGAATAGGTCCCCTGAGCATTTGATCTGCGCCCTATATGGTCATGAACATCCAGATCAGGAGGCTATGCATCCCATGTCGTCATTATCCATTAATGAGCTAAAAGCGTTATCCGCTGACTTAGAGAAAGTTGCAGTTGAGCTTAACCTACGACAAGTTGAGGTGAATATATATGGATAATGCCGTTGCTCATCAGTTAAGAGAAGAAAATAAAAGCAAGAGTCATGAGAGTATCAAAAATGAGGCAAAATTTTTGATAGCTTCGTATGTTGATGACAATCACATACTCACAGGAACAGACCTAACTGAATACTATCAAACCATTGGTAGCATACTTGAGGTGCATTTTGATACTGCGCATAGCTATCACTTAGCCAGACAAGGATTTTTAGAATACATACGGAGTTATAACAAATCTCATGAACTGAGTATGGATGAACCAGTTGTGCCAGTCATAGCAGAGCGTGATCATTTAACAATATCCTATGATTGGATGGTAAGTGGTGCTCAAGTAAGCCTTGCTAGCCAGCAAATAATTGAGATATGGCAACGGAAAAGAAGGTTCTCAAACAATGATTTGATTGAGTCAGTGCTCTACTGTAGCGTGATGTATGGGGGATTGAATGACATAGATGTGTTAAAAGCACTGTATCAATGGCTCCTAGGCGAACGTGACATATATCAATTGCAGCTACCAGCAACTGATGAATTACCAGATTCAGGTGTCAGCAGCGAGAGTTTGGCGCTAATCTTGCTCAGTATTGATGATGACAATTACGGTTGTTCTTATACGCAAAGTCATACCTCAGAGGATGTATCTGCTACAAGCTTACAGCGCTATGTAGAGTACATACCTGATGATATGACACTTTGCTTTTTATACGTGCTAAAAGATAAAAAGTTAAAAAAAGAAGATGTGAAGTCGTTTGAAATCATTATTAATGAGATTTGTAAGAAGCTAAAACTACAAAATAAAGATAAAAGTAAACCGCATTTATCACAGTTAATAAAGTACGCTGACTATCATTGGCGGCAGATGAAGGGAGGCGATATAGACACTGCACTGGCTATTGTTAGACAGGGCAAGATTAAAACGACGGGCTTAACCACAAATAAGCTTATTAATTATAATCAAGAGGTGATTAACTCAAATCTACAGCCGCTTACTTGGGAAGAGTTATTTGTAGCAAGCTTTTCAGAATCTGACGAAAAAGGCACCAATAGTAGGGAGTATCCAAGTTTTAGTAAGAATCTTATTAAAGAGGTTCAAGATGCCCTTAAGGGCAGTAAAGCCCCAGCTATTGTAAAACTAGAGCTGTTGCAGCAGGAGTTTACTCAACCTAATGCTACGCGTCTTTTAGGATGGGTCAATAGCTTGTTGAGTGATAGTAATAACAGGTTAGATACCATTAGTAAATATCTGGGATGTATTGGTCGGGATTGGCTGATGCTAACAATGGATGAGAATCTTGATGAATGGTCTGGTGAGGACTTTGAAGCTGTATATGAGGAGATCATTCAAAGTAAGATTAAGGATGGAAGAAAGCGGTCTATTTTGAACAAAAACTCAGGCTTTGGTGAAGACAATCTAGATACAGATGATGATTTAGTTGGCTGTGCAGACGATGTGATAAGTCAATGTAGTCTCAATGGCTTAAAGAATGAGCATATAAACAAAAACAAAGTTTCATATCTGGATAAGCTCAAAGATACTCAAAAATTTACTTACGGCAGACTACGAGCTTTCCATGATTATCAGCGAGCATCCTATAATACGCCGTTTGTGCATTTCCCATGGGGTAATAAACGCCAAGTGGTAAATGCGAACATGATATCACCTCGGATATATCATGCGATGAAAGAGTATTTGGTCAATTCGGGCTTAGACGATGAACAGAAAAACCTGTGCTTAGTAGTGTTAAGTCTTGCGTATCGAACAGGGTTGCGAATTAAAGAACTTATCGGTGTTAAAGTTCGTGATATAGCTGACATCTATATTGATGAACATGGACAACGAATAGAGCAGCCGCAAATATGGTTAAGACCAAATCGCTATCGGAGATTGAAAAGTAGCAGCGCAAGCCGCCTTATACCCATTAACTGCCTACTTAAGAAAGACGAGTTAAAACAATTTACTCAGTTATATCGTCAGCAGAAAAGGTTGAAGCGTCGTTACTTGTTTTCTCAAGGTTCAGGTGATCAGCCGTTACCCAGTGTGATTTTCAGTAATCTCATGAAGTTAATTTGGGACAGATTGCTAGGAGAGCACGATTTCACATTTCACAGCTTTAGGCATACTGCGATTAGTCAGCTGGCGTTAGTACTAAGTAAGTCGCCATTGGCACAGGTGATGACTGATTATGATAATGAGCAGTGCGAAAAAGTAATAAAAGGGGTCCTTGGCTATCACAAGGAACAAGGATCCTGGTTTGGACTGGCCAGCTTTGCAGGACATTTAACGTGCGACACAACCTTCGAGTATTATATTCATACTGCTCATCTGCTGGCAGGGGAGCGGCTGAGTAATGCTTGCTTGGAGCTACCTATAACAGTTTTAGAGTTAATAACAGATCTAGATTACTCTGCTATCTATAGACAAGACAAAACTGCTTATGATGCAACGACAAAGACTGTGCAATTAAATAAGATAAGACCATATTTCCTTAAAAAAACGGCTGTTAATAAAACACCATTATTTAAGAATGCAGATGAACCTGATAGCAATGCTAGCCAGCCACTGTTAAATAGTAGTTTGAATGAATTGAAAGAGTCGAATACAAATTCAATTTTTATTCACCCTAAATATGCGGACGTCATAGGTTTTCTAGAGGAGCTGCAGGAGTTAAAAGAAAACTCTCGAGATGAGCTGTTACCTGAAGTTGCTATTAGACATGGTATAAGTCTAAATGAATCTAAATGTTTATACCTGCGCGCTAGTCAGCTGTTCGACGATGACAGGCTATTACTAGGTAGGCCTAAAGGTAGTAAGAATCAGGAAGTAATCATTAGAGCATTAGATAGGGCATATCAGATGTCTATAAAGGATCCTGAGAAGTTGAGAGTATTTATTGAGATATTTGCGCATAAGCATAACTTAAATAACTCATCGATCCATTTTGGTATTAAGGAGACCCAGATTGAGATGCTACAGAGTTTTATGCTAGTAGGTTGTCAGCTTATTGATGCCAATCATTGGCAAGTTAGGACATATAGTGAGCAAGTTGTAAGTGATGTTAAAAAAGACTTAGGTCTGAACAGCTCAATACGTGTCGGTGCACGTGAGAGTTTTCATGGCTATGAGGTAAGGGTAGTACAGAAAAAACGTAAACACTCTGACAAAAACTTGGCTACCACTAATCACTATTATGCGTCATCGGGCGTGCTTAAATATCTAGGTTATTTGTTAATGGTACTAACAACAAATAAAGTATAGAGTTTAGAGCTATTTATAGCTAGCTTATTCAATTAACCTTGATGCTTCTAAACAATTCGCTTTGTTGTAGTGAAGCACTTCGTCTATCACCTTGATCAATCAGCCAGTCAATAATTCGTAAGAGCTTTTGACCAGTCTCTAAATCCAAAGGGTTATCTCTTTCTGCGAAAAACTGAACTAATTCAGCAATTTTTGAATATAGCGTGCTACCTTGCCAGCCTACAAGCTTAGGCTTAGATATGACGGTTAAGACTTGATCTGCGAAAAGCTCAGCGGGATAGTCATTTTTGGCATGCTCACATAATTGTACAAAGTTCTTCATAACAACGCTTACCCAACCTCCTTCACGCACAAGCTTATCGATAATTGGTAATATCAAACTAATCTCAGACCAGTCCCCATTTGCAAACCGTTTAGCACCATTGAACTGACTAAATCGAGTAAACATTAACGTCTCTAGTGTATTATTTTTGGGTGGTGTGTCAAAAAGTATGCTGATTAAAACTTGAACAATTTTTGAAGCCTTGAAAGCCCTATAGAATCAGAGAACTTAGCATAGATTTCTTATTGACTTCTATCGCCAGCATACTTTTTAGAACACCACCAAATATTTATCATTATATTTAGTCAAACACAGCGTACCCGAAACTGAACGTAAAGCACGATCAAACAATGACTGCTCTCACAGCTATGACAGTCCAATTTATCATACTAAGAAGTATACTGCTTATAAAATAGAGTAGTAGTAAAACCCATCACAGAGAAGCGCTAATTGCGTTGGTTAAACTCTTGCAAACAATCATAGAGCTATTACAAATGAATATAGGTAGTGTAACTGGTCGCCATCACGGCTCGTTCTTACTAAATTAGTTGACGATATTTTTAGAGTACTCTTCTTGAAATGTTAGTAGGTTAGTAATATTTACTGATGATTTCATCTTGTGTCATGCCAGCATGCTGACAATAGAAAGACTCTATTGAATTTGAAGCGTCTCTTAGTTGCCGCTGTGACACTTGGATATATTGTAGGGTAACATCATCGGTTGATTTAGCTTCACGGTGATTGAGCAAGCGTTTAAGGACTGGATAGCTGATGCTTGAGTTATTAGCTACCGTTCCAAAAGTGCGGCGCAAATCATGTGGTGTAATATAGAAGTTTGTTTGATTACTTATGGCCTTATAACTACGGCTTAAATCTTTTATATGGTCATCGCTAGCTTTCAAGTTGCTCGGGAATACCCATTGCTTGCCAGCGCTTAATCTGAATCTTTCTTCAAGCAGAGCTTGTAAGATATCACTAGTAGGCATATGATAATTAGAACCATTTTTTGTAGCTTTGAATACTATCCTGCCAGCTATAAGGTCGACGTCAGACCACTTTAAGGGCTGCGCTTCATTTAAACGCACACCAGTGAACATAAAAAGTAGCATGATATCTCGTGCATTATTGCTATGGGGCGCTTGCAGGTGTGAGCTTCTATCAACATAATTTAAAAGTGTTTTGAGATACATACCTAAATATTCTTCTTCAACATGTTTAGTACGCGGCTTAATTATATTCCAATCTTTCTTGGCGTTAAGTATGCGTACTGGTTGCTCTTTAATTAAAAAGTCTTCGTTATCATCTAAAAAGCTATCACGACAATAATTCCAAACTGACCTTAGAGCTCTCATAGTTGCGTTAGCCTGAGCTTTACTATGCTTGCTTATCTCTTTATGCTTATCACTTATCATTGACTTAGATATATCATTTAAAGATATATCATTTAAAGATATATCTAGCCAATCATCTAGCTTGTTTAGTATTTGACCATCATAAGTGTCAATAGTGCCTTTAGCTAAGCTAGTCTTTGCTGATTTAAAGTAGGTATATGCATCTCTCAGTGTTGGTACATTATTGGTCTTATCTTTCGGCTCTTCCAAGACCTCATGAAGCCCGTCATAAACATGCAGACCTTTTTTTATATTAGCCATCATTATGCTGGCTTTTTCACGTGCTTCGGTTAGCGTAATCAAGTGCGTTTCTTCCACTTCATCTCTATATAGCTTTCCGTTAATACGCTTATGTAATGTATAACGTTTGGATTGTTTGCCCACACGTAGCGCAAAACCAGTTAACACATCGTCCATATAGATTTCAGTACCTTTAGCGGTATAGTCTACTGAATCTATAAATTTTTTGGTAAGTTTAACCTTCATATATCACCCATGCAGCAGTATATAACCATAGTGTTAGTAGTATCATACTTTAATTACTATAAGGGTCAAAGTATCAAGATAGTATCAAAAAACCAACTAAGTCCATGCGTTCGCATAAATTTTAGACAATAAAAAACCCTTACAAGTCAATGACTGTAAGGGTTTGAATATGGTGGGCCCAGTAGGACTTGAACCTACGACCAAAGGATTATGAGTCCTCTGCTCTAACCAACTGAGCTATGGGCCCTAACGGTAGACGGATAATGATACATCATTTTTTTTAATTTTCAAGTAAAAGATAGCAAGATACGCGCTTTGATTGACATATTTTCTTTATTTAAGACTTTAGCGAGTGCCTCCTGCTAAGGTCAATCGGCGACCACCGTCAACGTTGATAATCTCGCCTGTGATATAACTTGCCTTTGCCAAAAATAATACCGCTTCTGCGATATCCTCAGGTGTGCCAACTCGCTGTATAGGGATAGAGGCCACAATGCGCTGCTGGTGATCTAGATCAATAGCTTGATCACTATCGGCATCAGGTAAGATATTGACCCCAGGCGCGACACCATTGACCCTTATATCAGGAGCAACTTCCAATGCCAGTGACTGTACCAGCATCTGGTGTGCAGCTTTTGCCATATTATAAACCGTATAACTGTTAAAAGGCTTATTTTGAGCATGAATATCGAGCAGACTGATGATACAGCCTTGCTGTTGTTTGAGATAAGGCAGTAATGCTTGGCTTAAAAATAGCGGAGCTTTGGCGTTAGTTAACAGCAGCTCGTCCCACTGCGCGCTATCAATAGTGCCGATTGGAGTTGGGTAAAAGCGTGAAGCGTTGTGAACGAGTACGTCAAGCTGCCCAAAAATGCTAATGACGTCTTGTACGAACTGATTAAGTAAACCATTATCATTAATGATGGCTAAGTCTGCCATAATAACTGCGGCAGTATTAGGACGAACATCATTAAGCTTAGCAGCTAGCATTTGTGCTTCTATTTTGCTGTGATGACAGTGAATAATAACGCGGTAGCCTCGCGTATGGGCAGCTTCAATAATAGCGGCACCAATGCGCTTAGCACTGCCAGTGACTAGCATGACAGGCGTTTCATTAGGTTCTAAACGGGTTGTATCAATCATAACGTTTATGCTTTTAAATGTTCTATACGCGCTTGGCGTAGCGCTTCACCAATTGCTGCGCCTTTATGATCAGGCGAGATGTCTTGTATACCGATAGCGTGGAAGCTACCGAGCGCCAGCATCATGTCTCGATGAGCTATAGCTAATTGCAACACATGAGCGGTAACTAGTAATTGCGAGAGCTTAGCGGGGTCTTTGTGCGCGCTACAGGCTTGAATCAGATCAATCTTTTGCGCGGCATCTAGCTCGTTTACTGCTCTTAACTTATCGTTTTCGGCAATAAAAAGGCTAGCAAACTGGGTTTGTGCTTTGGGGACTTTTGCACTGTTACCTATGCTGACGATGTCCTGCGCGGCAGTAGAGTTAGTTAACTTGATATCGAATGATTGCGAAGCTAGACTACTCATCAATAATGCCCAGCGCTGTGACAAATTAAGTTGCATCTGCGCGGCAAAATATAGCGCAGTTTGCACCGTTTCTCTTATTTGCCCATCACCCCAAGCCTCATGTAGAGGTGTAAAGTAGGGCGTCAATGCGCCAAGCTCAAATAACTGCTGCCAATAGATTTGCGGTGAGGATTGCATCATAGCACGGCTCGACTCTTGCCAAATACGCTCCGCACTTAAATGCTCAAGCTCACCTGAGGCGACCAATTGCTGCATTAAGGTCAATGTCTCATCAGCGATGCTAAAACCATAGTCATAATAGCGACTATAAAAACGCGCGACACGTAGTACCCGCAGAGGATCCTCACTAAACGCCGCTGACACATGGCGTAGTACCTTGTCCTTGATATCATCAAGGCCACCATAATAGTCGACCACGTCTCCTGTGAGAGGGCTGTCATCGAATAAGCTGATCACTTGTATCGCCATAGCATTGACGGTCAAGTCGCGGCGCTGTAAGTCATCGAATAAGGTGACATCAGGGCTGGCATGAACGCTAAAACCTTGATACCCATGACCTTGCTTGCGCTCGGTACGAGCAAGGGCATACTCTTGCTGGCTTGTAGGGTGCAAAAATACAGGAAAATCTGCACCGACCTGCAAAAACCCAGCGGCAATCATCTCATCAACAGTGGCACCAACCACAACAAAGTCTTTGTCTTTAATTGGGCGTCCTAAGAGCTGATCGCGTACCGCACCACCGACGAGATAAACTTGCATGACAACCTCACATTAATGTAATCAGTAAAAAACCAGTCAACACTACATAAGCATTGACTGGTTTGAGTATAACAGACGCTATTTTAGACTATAACGCTTTTTGTACGTCTTCCAAATCTATTGCTTCAGTAACTGCAAGGGCAGTCATATTGACGATACGGCGCGCTGTCGCTGATGGCGTCAAGATATGCACAGGCTTATTTGCACCTAACAAGATAGGGCCGATAGAGGCACTACTGGTTGCGGTTTTAAGCAAATTAAAGGCAATGTTTGACGCATCAAGCGTTGGCAAAATTAGCAGGTTAGCAGAGCCTTTTAGCGGGCTTGATGGCATATCCTCTAAGCGAATATTCTCGTCTAAAGCGGCATCGCCTTGCATCTCGCCTTCAAACTCAAAGTTAACATTCATATCGGTTAGGATCTGATAGACCTTGCGCATCTTCACAGCACTTGCGCGGTCTGAGGTACCAAAATTAGAATGTGATAGCAGAGCTACTCTTGGTGTGATACCAAAGCGGTGCAACTGATCGACCGCCAAGATAGTCATCTCAGCCAATTGCTCTGCTGTTGGGTCTTCATGAATATAGGTATCGGCGATAAAGATATTGCGATTTTGCATGAGGATTACGTTCATCGCATAAAAGTCGCTGACGCCTTCTTTTTTGCCGATGACGCTTTGTACATAATCAAGGTGCAACTGATAATGGCTAAAGGTACCACAGATCATACCGTCTGCATCACCATTATTAACAAGGAGCGAGCCGATCAAAGTAGTTTTACGGCGTACGTCACGGCGAGCAAGCTCGATACTGACGCCGCGGCGCTTGTTTTGTTCATAGTAGCCCATCCAGTAATCTTTATAGCGAGGATCATCATCTGGATTGACGATGGTAATGTTGACACCTTCTTTGAGACGTAGGCCGAGCTTTTCGATATTGTTTTCGATAACAGAGGGACGACCAACCAAGATAGGCTGCGCTAAATGTTCATCGACGACGACCTGAACGGCTAGAAGTACGTTTCTATCCTCGCCCTCACAATAAACAATGCGTTTAGGATCTGTTTTTGCACGTGCAAAGATAGGCTTCATTACAAACGCTGAGTTGTACACGAATTCTGATAGACGCTGACGATAGGCATCAAAGTCATCAATAGGCAAAGTTGCTACGCCTGAATCCATAGCCGCTTGAGCAACAGCTGGGGCAATCTCGATAATAAGGTTGGGCTCAAGGGCACCTGGAATGAGATAATCACGGCCAAAGCGCTTGATATTATCAATGCTCTTGACATTGCTCATTGGTGTCGCTTCAACGTGTGCCATAGCAGCGATTGCACGTACGCAGGCAACTTTCATCTCTTCGTTAACTGTAGTTGCGCCGACATCGAGTGCTCCGCGAAAGATATAAGGGAAGCATAAGGCATTATTGACCTGATTGGGATAATCTGAGCGACCTGTTGCCATAATGACATCTGGACGTACCGAATGTGCAAGCTCTGGCATGATCTCAGGCGTGGGGTTAGCTAGAGCAAAGATAATAGGGTCTAGCGCCATGCGTAGAACCATCTCAGGGCTTAAGATACCAGGCATCGATAGGCCGATGAACATATCGACATCATCCATCACCTCATCGATGGTAGTGGCGTCGGTATCTCGAGCATAGCGCTGCTTTGATTCATCCAAATTCTCACGGCTGGTGCTGATGATACCGCGTGAGTCCGAGACAAAGATATTGTTTACATCAACGCCAAGTGCTGTGATGATATCCAAGCAAGAGATAGCTGCTGCGCCTGCACCTGAACAGACGATCTTGATGTCTTCAATCTTTTTATTGGTGATAATAAGGGCGTTGAGCATAGCAGCGGCAACGATAATTGAGGTGCCGTGTTGGTCATCATGAAATACAGGAATGTTCATGCGCTTACGCAGTTCGCGCTCAATCTTAAAGCACTCTGGTGCCTTGATGTCTTCTAGGTTAATACCACCAAATGTAGGCTCAAGCGAGGCTACTGCTTCGATAAATTTATCAGGATCATTTTGGGCAATCTCTAAGTCGAATACATCGATACCCGCAAACTTTTTGAACAAAACCCCTTTACCTTCCATAACAGGCTTTGAGGCAAGTGGACCGATATCACCTAGACCAAGTACCGCAGTACCATTAGTTATGACGCCAACCAAATTGCTACGGGCTGTATATTTGGCCGCTAAGGTAGGGTCTTTTTCAATCTCAAGACAAGGAACGGCAACGCCAGGAGAATAAGCCAATGCAAGATCACGCTGGTTTGCTAACTGCTTGATAGGCGTGACCGATATTTTACCCGGTCTTGGGAACTCATGGTAATGCAGCGCCGCTTGTTCAAACTGTTGTTTTTCCGATTCTATTTGGATATCGTCTTTCATAATAATGGCCATGGTTGTCATAAATGGAGGTTAAAAAGGGGAGCGCTATCAACCTAAAACTAAGCTGATAAAAAGATCATTTTGAGCAAAAGCATCTGCAACGCAAGCAGCTTATACTGCGGGCAGCGCATAAAATAGTTATTCTAGCATCAAAGGCAATTGACTTCCTAGTAAACCTGGGCGAAAGTTACCAATCTAAAAGTAATGTCAATGACAACTTTTTTGTAGGATGTATACGCTAGATTTGATAATCTAAGTGGTTAGTTAAGATGAGCAGCTAATAGGCAGTTGCGGCGCATCAGGAGCAGGCGGACGCGTATCAAGATCAGTGGCAATATCTTGCACCTCAAATGGGTTGGCAAGCAAATGGTACAAACGCGCAACCTCATCAAATTGCCCTTGCTCAGCGGCCGTAATTGCCCGCTGCGCCATATCATTACGCAGAACATAAACAGGGTTATTACCCTTTAGCTCTAAAATAACTTGCTCAACTGCACGCTCAGAGTGCGTTAAATACTCTAAATAACGCGCTGACCACTCTTGCCACACCTCTACAGCTTGAACCGATAACTCAGCCTGCATGGTACTCAGTAATTGCGCCTCAAAAGGATGATCATCTGGCGCAACCAACGCCAACAAAGCCCGAAAGCTATTGGTATAGTCAAGGGTGTTATCTTCGATAAAGGTCATAAATTCAAAAGCGAGACTTAAACTCTCAGAACTATGCGCTATACCTAGCTTGCGGCACAGGCCTTGCTGGTAATGCTGCATAAAGACGGTTTCATAAGGCGCTAGGCACTCACCTAGCATCTCACGTGTAACATTCAGGCGCATAAAGTGCGGCAACCAAACATTGAGGTTCCAGTAGCCAATAGCAGGCTGATTTTGATAAGCATAGCGCCCGGTATGATCAGAATGATTGTTGATCCAGCCAGGATTAAAGCGCTCCATAAAGCCAAATGGACCAAAATCGAGCGTACTACCAGTAATCGACAGATTGTCAGTATTCATAACGCCATGAGCAAAACCGATCAATTGCCAGTCAGCGATCATGCGCGCAGTGCGCTCGACGACGGCGCCTAAGAACGCCACTATCGGCTGATCTTGCTCTCGGCACTCAGGGTAATAGGTGTCAATCATATAATCTGTAAACTCGCCTAGTAGCTCAGGGGCGTAGCTGGTAATCCACTCAACGTGACCTAAACGAATATGGCTATCTGCCACTCGCATTAACGCTGCGCCCGCCTCCATACGCTCACGGCGTACTGGCGTCTCGGACACCACAAACCCTAAAGCATTAGAAGCAGCAACGCCAAGCGCACTAAAAGCATGACCGCACAGATACTCACGAATCGTACTACGCAATACCGCGCGCCCATCCCCCATACGCGAGTAGGGCGTAAGTCCAATACCCTTTAAGTGCAAATCTTGTAATTGATCGTTATTATCAATGACTTGCGCCATGAGAAGCCCGCGCCCATCACCCAATTGTCCTGCCCACTGCCCAAACTGATGACCAGCATAGGCCATAGCTAGGGGCTCAAAACCCTCTGGCACGTAGACGCCGCCGATAATCTCAACCCAGCGCGCCATCAAGTCCTCATCATCACTAAAACCTAACTGATCGGCGACTTGATGATTAAAATGTCCTGCTGTTGGGTTTTTAAGCGCTGTTGGCGGCTGGCGATGATAAAGGCGCGGATCTAAAGTAGCATAAGTGTTTTGATAACGCATAGAGTCTATTCCTATTAAGACTTGCTAAGAGTAAGCAAGCTTGAGATATAACGCTACTATAGCATAGCGCTATAAAGCAGCTAACGTAAAAAATGAGCGTCGCCACATTCAAACAAAAAAAATCCCTTCATCTATGACAGATAAAGGGAAGGAGAAAACGATAAATTATCAAGCAGTGATTGCGCTTTTTAAATAAGGACTTGCGCGGCTCTTATTTAAGCCGCTTTGGCGCTATGACCGATAGAACGAAAAGCGGTCTTTAGATTGCTATTATGCTCAAGGATACGCTGTTCAACTTTGGCATATTCGTGCTTGAGCTTATCGTCCACTTCATGCAAGCGATCAGCAAATTCTGTCTTTTTCATTTCAACCGCTTTAGCTTTGAGCGCCTGCCACTCTTCAACTGTTTTGGTAAAGGCGTCGTATTCAAACTTGATGCGATCTTGGAATTTTTGCATGGCATGCGGAATATCGATACCGCCGGCATTGATCTCATCAATCTGCTGCTGGGCACGCTTAAACTGCATTTTGACTTCAGCATGTTTGATTGTCGTATCATCAACTCGGCGCAGATCCGTAGTCAGACCCACTTTTGATAGCGCAGTGATCATCCATTTGGTAGGATCGTACTGCCACCATTTAACACCATTACGATAATCATACTGGAAGAAATGGTGGTAGTTATGATAACCCTCACCCCAAGTAAAGATCGCTAAGAAAAAGTTATCACGCGCGGTGTTGGTATCAGTATAAGGACGTGAGCCAAACATATGACATAGGGAATTGATAAAAAAAGTGAAGTGATGAGTCAGTACTAAGCGTAGCAAACCTGCTAGCACTAGCGTGCCCCAAACATCACCGATCAACCAACCTACTGCGGCTACCATAGCAACGTTAGTCGCTAGTACCCATAGACCATAGTACTTATGCTGAATTTGCAATACTTTATCTTTGGTTAAGTCAGGTATGTTTTTATAATCAAAACGTCCACTTGGATAATTGCGCAGCATCCAGCCAATATGGCTAAAGAAAAACCCACGCTTGGCTGAATAAGGGTCTTCCATACGATCATCGACATGACGATGGTGAGTGCGGTGACCCGATACCCAATCAAAAGCTGAGCCTTGTACCGCAAGAGTGGCGCCAAGAAGTAAAAACTTCTCAACGACAGGATGCGCTTTGTAAGCACGATGCGCCAAAAGGCGGTGGTAGCCGCCCGTGATGCTCATACCCGTCCAGACCATAAAGGCACCAAATACGCCCCAAACTGGCGCGCTCACTTGATGAGTGAGTAAGTACCATGGCGTAATAACGGCTGCTGCAATCGGCGTCGCTATCAAGAATATCGCTGGCACTAAGTTAATAGGCGATTTTTTGAATTCAAGCTCAAGGGGATCTACATTCTCGATGTCACTATTAAAAGCAATCTCTTGCCCGCCTTGTGCGTTAGCAGAATTATGCGCCGTATCCGCTCTGTTACTATCGAGCAGAGTCTTAAAGCGTGTCGCTTGCAATCCTGCGGTCTGAATGAGTGTATCGCCAGATTGAATGGCAAGACGTAAACCTTTAAGAGGCAAGCCCAGTGCTTTTTTTAAAATCATAAATTATTCCTGATAGGATTGATTTCGATGCCCTATATTACCCTATATCGACAGTAAAGTGAACAGGTATACACTATAAAAATATTGCTAAATAACAATAACTTGTATGAATTAAAAGCGATATTTATGTAAATATGAGCCAAGCTGTCGCTCTTGACATAATCGTGTAAGTATTACCTCAAATATGTAGCTTTATAAAGCTACAATTAAGTTCGGTAATGATTTTAAGAGGTGCTATAAAAAAAGCGTTGGTACATCAGTGACAATAACATCAACTTGCCACTCAACGAGCTGCTGCACACTATCAGCGTCATTGACCGTCCAAGCTGTCACAGGCAAGCTATGACGGTGACTGTGCTCAATAATGGCAGGCGTGATTAGCGGATAGTGAATACCCAATTGTGTACAGCCTAGCTGCATAGCAGTCGTTGGCGCAAGAGGCAAAAAGCTTGGCGTACGCGTGAGCAGTCCTCGCGGTATTTGTGATAATGAGTTGTGCCGCTGCAAGTGGGCTAAAAGCTGCCGATCAAAACTGGTCAGTACAATCGGCAAGCTAGCAAGCGCCGTACCTACCAAGTCACGCGCTAATGCGGCAACAAGCTTGCTATAGTTGGTGCGGTCATGGGTCTTTATCTCAAGCTCAATATGGCTAAATTGAGTAAGAATAGGAGAAACAGTATTCAAGGTGCTAGCCTGAGTACTTGCAAATACTCCTATTGGCTTAGTTGACGGCTTTGAGAGTGAACCATGTATAGATGCTAATTTAGATACAGGCTTAGACGGCAGAGGCAAAGCTTGCGAGAGCATAGCCAGTGTCAAGATTTGATGCCCCGATTGCAACTGGCGGGCAATCTCATTTAAGCTGAGCTGATCAATACGAGATTGCACGCCGCAAAGACGCTCAAGTGTATCATCATGAAAGACCACCAGATGACCGTCGCCACTAAGCTGTACATCAAATTCAACACCAGCTAGCCCGCGCGCTTGCAAACTGCGCGCGCGCTGGAAACCTGACAAGGTGTTTTCTAGTATCTCGCTACCTGCGCCGCGATGACCAACGAGGCGAGTACGGTTGAGCTTTGGTATCTGTATCATAAGCCTCAAGCCCTTTATTATCGATTATATGACGATATATTTTGCCCATACTATCTTCATCTATCTTATATAAGTCGATTTTAAAACGTTCAAAATATTCCTAAGGGTTTGTTATGTTTTTGCAACCAAAACCGACTTTCGCGCTGATATGGATGTTTTAGGTGCGTATTGATGATGTACAGTAATGACCATCTTAGGTAAACACCGTATAATGACGTATTTTTTACGGCTATTTATTTTAGTATCAATAGAGCAATGTCGATCGACAATCAACAAAGCAGGAGCAATGCAAATATGAGCGTAGCAAACAGCATAGAGTTTAAGTGGCAGCATGTGGCAGGTATTAGTCTAGTATGCGGACTTGCGCTCGCAGGTTGTAGCCGCTCAGATGAGGAGACAGTAGAGGTAGCCGAAGAACCTGTCGTTGTCGAAGAGACGACGCCTGTGATCAGTTGCGACAACCCTATGGTACAAGATCGCCTAAAATCTGCGCTTAGAAACACGTTGAATCAGCAAGCTCAAACGCTCGCTGCAAGCTATGCTAACGAGGCTCAAATTAGTTTAAGTAGTGCAACTATTACCAGTAAAGTGAGCGGTATTTTGATCGATGTGCAAAATACAGCTGTGCTACAAGAGACTAATGACAATGGCATGACGACTTGTCAAGCGAGCGTCAGTATGACTCTGCCAAGCGAAGATCTGTATCTTGCCAGTCAGTTGCAGGCTGCTAATAACCAGCCAAGCTTGCAGACGCGCCTTGCGCAAAATGATATCCGTATCAACAATAACATGCTCGTTGATAATGCCTTTACTTATGTCGTTGGTACTCAAGGCGGACAAGTACAGACACGTATCGCAGGGCAGCCTGCTATGGTGGGCATAGTCGCTGATGTCATCGCTGGGTCTACTTTGACCACAGCTATGAGCGAGCTTCAAGCCCAGCGCGCCGCCCAAGAAGAAGCACGCCGTCGCCGCGCGCAAGCACAAGCAGCCGAAGAGGAGCGTGCCCGCCAAGCGGCTCGCCAAGCAAGACAACCAGCGATAGCAACGCCGCCTGCGCCTGCTGTAAAGCCAGCAACTGCGCCAACTATTAATACAGACAATAACCAAGTTGCGGTTGAACCAGGTACTAGTGCTACGTTACCCGCCACGCCTACTGCACCAAAAGCAGTTCCTAAAGATGAAACTATTGATATGATAATCGTAGAAGACGAGAGCGCTACTTACTAACCTAACTTGCTCGTCTTAATAGACTTAATAAAAAGCGCCTACGACATCGTAATGTTATAGGCGCTTTTTGATATGATCCAGTTCTATTTTTGCAGGTCATCAAACACTTGTAGTACCTGCGGATTCCATAGCACTTCTGAGACTTGGCTTGAGTCAGTACAAAAGCGGGCGGCGACAAACAGCCAGTCAGATAATCGATTGACCAGACTGACCGCACTATGACTCATTGCTTGGGGACGCAGCTCCCTTAGCATGACCGCTTGACGTTCCGCACGGCGGCAAACAGTGCGAGCGACATGCAATTGACTCACCAGCACTGAACCTGTCGGTAAAATAAAGTCTTTAAGCGGCGGCAACGTGCTATTCATCGTATCTATTTGCTGCTCTAACCATTCTACATGAGCGCCGCTAATACCTTGGTACTCAGGCATCGCAAGCTCGCCGCCGATATTGAACAGTAAGTGCTGCACGATGACGAGTGCCTGCGCAAAATCCATGTCTTTTTGCTCATTTAGGCGCTCAGGCAGTTTGTCTTGCATTTGTGCCAATTGTGCACGTGCCAGTCCGATGTGAGAGTTGAGCTCATCTATATCGCCCATGACACCAAACAGAGCATCTGCCTTACTCATTCGGCTGCCATCAGCCATGCCCGTACTGCCATTGTCACCAGTACGGGTATAAATCTTGGTTAAGCGATTACTCATTGATACTTCCTTAAATGCGTTAATGCGTTGGGTAAATAGTCTTAGATTTGCCGCTATTGTAGTATTTTAGCGTCTTTTTAGCTAAGATAGAGTGTTATGTATTCACAAATAAAAAACGCTAAAATTTTATACTTTTGATCCATTATTAAATTTAAAAGGGCTCTTGTATTATGACCACACCACTCAGTGATGTTAAGTCCACTCTTGTTATTTATGATTCACTTAGCGCATCCAAACAAGTCTTTACCCCTTTAGTTGAAGGACAGATCAGTCTATATGTGTGCGGCATGACAGTTTATGACTATTGTCACATTGGGCATGCACGAGTGATGGTAGCGTTTGATATGGCAGTGCGCTGGATGACGCAATTGGGCTACAAGGTCAACTACGTGCGTAATATCACTGATATCGATGACAAGATCATTACCCGCGCGCGCGAAAACGATGAAGATATAAGTGCCTTAACGCAGCGTTTCATAGAGGCTATGCATAAGGATGCGGCGTCACTTGGCTGCAAGATGCCTGATAGCGAGCCGCGTGCGACCGATCATATTGATGAGATGCAGCAGATGATTGAGACGCTAATCACTAAGGATTATGCGTACGCGGTAGACCAAGGTGACGTGTACTATGCGGTAGATAACTTTGCAGGCTATGGCAAATTGTCCAAACGTCATTTGGAGGATATGCAAGCAGGCCTGCGAGTACAGGTTGATACTGACAAGCGCAATCCTTTTGACTTTGTACTGTGGAAGGCGGCAAAACCTGATGAGCCGCAATGGGCGTCTGCCTGGGGACAAGGGCGTCCTGGTTGGCATATTGAATGCTCAGCGATGTCGACCAAATGCCTAGGCAATACTTTTGATATTCATGGCGGTGGACATGATTTGCAATTCCCGCATCACGAAAACGAGATTGCTCAGTCAGAGGCGGCGACAGGCTGCGAGTACGCGCGCAACTGGATGCACGTTGGCTTTATCAATGTCGATGGCGAAAAGATGTCAAAGTCGCTCGGTAACTTTTTTACTATTCGAGAAGTCACTGCAAAATATCATCCTGAAACCGTACGCTTTTTCTTGTTATCAAGTCACTACCGCAGCCAAGTGAATTTCTCAGACGTTGCTTTAGATGAAGCACATAATAGCCTAAGCAGACTCTATCACACCCTCAAAATTACCGAGCAAAAGCGAGGAGCTGATTTAGTCGTCAAGGATCAAGACATTGACAGGGCTTATGCTAGTGACAGTGGTCACCGTTTTACCACTGCCATGAATGATGACTTCAATAGCTCAGCGGCTATCAGTGAGCTATTCGTGCTAGCACGTAGTATTAATAAGCTGATAAAAGCAGAGGATATCACAGGCGCATGGCAACAAGCACTTGAGCTTAAAGCACTCGCGCAAGTTTTAGGGTTATTGCAGCAGCCTGTTACTCAGTTTTTGCAAGCGGCTATCGGTGAGCAGACCGATGACGCGCTTAGCGATGCTGTGATTGAGGATCTAATAGATCAGCGCAATACTGCAAAAGCAGACAAACAATATGCTCGAGCAGATGAGATACGCGATCAATTAAAAGAGGCGGGTATAGAGCTTGAGGATGCGCGCTCTGGTACGACTTGGCGCCGCGCCTAAAAGTATCGGCAATCGCTTTAATACTGATCTGTCTATAAAGACGGTATTTATTTCAAGTACGTAAACTAACAAATAAAGTCGGCACTATGCTGGCTTTTTTTTGTGTACTGCTTTAGCGTATCTACATACTAAATGGTTAGATAATCACTATGCATAATCACAAAAACGTATTAAAAAACAAAGCAAATGTAAGTTGCCAATCCTCTGTAAGTACTCGATCTATTACCACACTAATAAGTAGCGATCAGCACACAGCTAAGGGATATTCGTTTGCTTTAAAACAACTGCTAGTCATTTTTGTGATTATGCTACTTGCGCCCTTATCTTATGCTGCTAGTACAGACAAAGCCGCTGCGCCAAACGCTTCAACCTCGCAAGCTGAGGACACGCCAGATGGCTTTGTAGAGTATGCCGCTCAGCAAATTGATACGCTACAAGAAGACGGTATCGATTTTCCTGATTCAGTCAATGAACTGGTTGAATCATCGGATCAAAAAGCCCTGCAGCAAGTCGGTCAGATGCAAGGTGATGTGGCACTTAGTGGCGAGTATAACGCCAATTACTACGTTTTAGATGAGCTCAATTCTGGACTACCTGCGCTATCGACGCCTGCAAATCTGGCGACCCCTTTATCCACCTTGGAGTTTTTTCAATCTGCGATAATGAAGCAGCAGTACGATCTAGCTGCGCAAGCGCTTAATCTAAATCTGTTTGATGAAAACACGCAAGCGAGCAGGGGTGTTGAGTTATCAAGGCAACTGGACTTTTTGCTGAGCAAAAAACAGCTCTATGTCTTTGATGATCTACCAGATCGTCCAGATGGTTTGGTAGAGCCGCCACTGGGTAATAGCAGTAGTATCAACGGTATCCCGCGCCGCTCTATTTTGCTAGGTTACATGGATTATCGTGAGCGCCAAGTACCTATCTTTATTCAGCGCGTACGCGTTAAGGATAACGCTCCTGTCTGGGTATTTTCAGCGCAAACGGTTGATAATATTACTAACCTGTATGATCAATACCAGCCAGCGGAGTTTGAGCGCTACCTGCCGCCTGTCATGACTCTTAGGATGCTGGGTATTGCCATATGGGAGTTTTTAGCTTTAGCGTTTTTCTTTATTTTGACTTTGAGCCTTGGTTGGTTGCTAAGTAAAATTACAGGAAAGCTCATTAACTGGTACGTTGATGATGACCAAGAAACCCCGCAGACAGGTGGCGAGAAAAGCCTAACTGATATGATTAGTAAGCTTACCGTACCGCTCACCTTTACGATCAGCTTCTCTTTAGTCTTTACCTTAGTATCAGGCGGCTTTCCTTACGTCGAGGCGATTGCTACTGCAACCAGACCTTTGGTGTGGGTGGGACTGGTGCTCAGCGCAGTATGGCTTGGTATTCGAGTTATTCATTTTTTTGCCAATCGATATAGAGACTTACAAATCGATGGTCTCGCTGACGATGAGTACAATACTTATCGCGTGCGCATGACCTATTTGTCTATCTTTCGACGGGTCTTTATCTTTGTTATGATTTTGGGTAGTTTTTGGATTGGGCTAAGCGAGTTTACCAATATCGAAGGCTTAGGTAAGACGCTGCTGACCTCAGCTGGCATTGCAGGTGTGGTACTTGGCGTTGCTGCGCAGCCAACTTTGGGTAATATTATAGCGGGCATGCAGGTCGCTATCACTCAGCCTGTCCGTATCGGTGATACAGTTATGATGGAGGGTGATTGGACAAATATTGAAGATTTGCGTTATACCTACGCGGTGCTAAAGACATGGGATGAGCGCCGCTTGATCGTACCGATGCGCCACTTTGTCACCCAAATCGTAGAGAATTGGTCGCACACTGAGTTCCATCAAACTTGTGTGGTTTACTTATACGTGGATTATGGCGTGGACGTTGAGGCTATACGCCAAAAATTTATCGAATTGGTCAAAGACCATGACCTTTGGGATCAAGAGACAGAGCCTGCCATGCTCGTAGTCTCTGTTGACGAAGACACCATTAAGCTGCGTGGAGCGCTGGCCTCTGATAGTCCGCTAAATGCATGGACGCTGGAATGCGACGTTCGTGAGCAAATGCTTACTTATCTAAATGAAGAGCAAAAAGAGTATCTACCTGCTGAGCGTATTACTTTTAAATAGTATTACCGCAAGTTGAATAAGTGATAAGAAATTTATCATGTGGAACTAGGTATTATTTGCTATAATGTGGCGTTATTTTTAAGGGACAGCTGAGAGCGCAGTACCTGAATATGATGCCGCATTGGCGTGATTGACAGATTATCTCAAGCGCCCACTCATCAAGATAACCACCACTAGGGGTATGTATGTTACGTATTGTCGATGAAGCTTTGACCTTTGATGACGTTTTATTGTTACCAGCCTATTCTGAGATCCTACCAAAAGACGCCAGTCTATCCACTCGCTTGACCCAAAACATCACTCTAAATCTGCCACTGATATCCGCAGCAATGGATACGGTTACTGAGTCTGAGATGGCGATTACCATGGCGCAGCTTGGCGGCATTGGCATCTTGCACAAGAGCATGGATATCGATAAGCAAGCGACTCAAGTGCGACGCGTTAAAAAGTTTGAAGCAGGTACGGTCGTCGATCCGATTACCGTTCATCCAGAGATGACCATTGGTGATTTGCTGCGTCTAACCGAAGACAATAATATCTCAGGTGTCCCTGTAGTCGAAAAAGGCACGGATAAAGTGGTCGGTATTGTGACTCACCGTGATTGGCGTTTTGAGACCAACCTGTCTCAGCCAGTTAGCCAAATTATGACGCAAAAAGATCAGCTCGTTACTGTACAAGAAGGCGAGAGCAACGAGAATATTAAAAAGCTATTACATGAGCATCGTATCGAAAAAGTCATCGTTATCGATGATGACTTTCGTTTGCGCGGTCTTATCACCGTCAATGACTTCGCCAAAGCTGAAAACAATCCTAATGCCTGTAAAGATGAAAAAGGACGTCTGCGTGTAGGCGCGGCAGTTGGTACGGGCGCAGATACTGAGGCACGAGTTGAAGCTCTAATCGCCTCCGACGTTGATGTCTTAGTCGTAGATACCGCGCACGGTCACTCAAAAGGCGTCATCGATAAAGTCTCGTGGATCAAAAAAACATTTCCTCATATTCAAGTTATTGGCGGTAATATCGCAACAGGTGATGCAGCAAAAGCCCTACGTGATGCAGGTGCTGATGCGGTCAAAGTCGGTATTGGCCCAGGCTCTATCTGTACCACTCGCATTATCGCGGGTATCGGTGTCCCGCAGATCTCTGCTATCGATAACGTCGCAAGCGCTCTACAAAACAGCATTCCACTTATTGCTGATGGTGGTATTCGCTATTCAGGCGATATGGCAAAAGCTATTGCAGCGGGTGCATCATGCATCATGGTTGGCTCATTAATGGCAGGAACTGAAGAGGCGCCAGGTGAGGTTGAGTTATTTCAGGGCCGTTATTACAAAGCCTACCGCGGTATGGGGAGCCTGGGCGCAATGTCAGGTCAAAACGGCTCCTCTGATCGCTACTTCCAAGATGCCAAAGACGGTGTTGAAAAACTAGTACCAGAGGGTATTGAAGGCCGCGTCCCTTACAAAGGCCCTGTCGCTGGTATCGTCAATCAGTTGGTTGGCGGTTTGCGCTCTTCAATGGGTTATACAGGCTGCGCAAGTATCGAAGATATGCGCACTAAACCGCAGTTCATCAAAGTGACCTCTGCTGGCATGAAAGAGTCGCATGTGCATGATGTGCAAATCACTAAAGAAGCGCCAAACTATAGAGTGTAGGTTTATTACCTGATAAATAGCGGGCGTAAAAATCACCTATTTGTACAATATAATAGTAGCACCAAGCGGTTAATGCGCTATGATTAACTAAACCTAAAAAGCCAACAATGCTAATTCGTTGTTGGCTTTTTTTTACAAAATAATTTATTGAGTAGACAGATGTGGTTTTATTCAATATCTTGTACGTTATCGTAAATATAAGAAAAAGGACACAAAGGCAATGAGCTACTTTGGCACAGATGGTATTCGAGGCAAATTTGGACAACTGCCCATTACTCCAGATTTTATTATGAAGTTAGGCTATGTCACCGGTCGCGTGCTGGTCGAGGGTAATGTTAACCCTGCACGTAGACCTAGCGTGATCATCGGTAAAGACACAAGGCTCTCAGGCTATGTGATTGAAGGAGCATTGCAAGCAGGATTTAATGCCGCGGGCGTCGACGTTCATATGCTAGGCCCATTACCGACGCCAGGTATCGCTCACTTAACGCGTAGCTTCAACGCGGCAGCTGGCGTAGTCATATCTGCCTCACATAACCCTTATTATGATAACGGTATCAAGCTATTCTCCGCTGATGGCAAAAAACTCTCTGATGAGGTACAAGATGCTATCAATGATAAAATGAAAGCGATCATGGAGACGGATGATGAGGTGCCGATGCCTATTCATGACCCTGCGCAGCTAGGCAAAACCAGCCGTATTAATGATGCTAAAGGTCGTTATATCGAGTTTTGTAAAGGCAGCTTTCCTTATCAGTATGATCTCAGTGATATCACCGTTGTCGTCGACTGCGCTAATGGGGCCGGTTATAGCGTCGCGCCTCGCGTATTGCGCGAGCTTGGCGCTAACGTCATTGCAATGCATCATACGCCTGATGGTATGAACATCAACGCCGATTGCGGCTCGACTCATCCTAAAGGGCTGCAACAGGCGGTTATAGATCACAACGCAGATGTTGGTATAGCGCTAGACGGTGATGGTGACCGTATCGTTATGGTCGATGATCAGGGCAAGCTGGTAGACGGCGACGGTATTATTTATGTGCTTGCCACTCAGGCGCAAAATAAAGCTGATGGCGTCGCAGGGACGCTGATGAGCAACATGGGATTGGAGCTGGCGCTACAAGAACATGGTATTGCGTTTAGCCGTGCTAAAGTAGGTGACCGTTATGTCATGCAAGACTTGGAGGCTAATGGCTGGATACTCGGCGGTGAGCCATCAGGGCATATCTTGTGTTTAGATAAGAGCCGTACAGGAGATGCTATTATAGCAGGTCTGCAAGTTTTGGCTGTGATGAAAGCGCAAGACAAAGCATTGAGCGAGTTGACTGATGGCTTTAATTCTCTGCCACAAAAACTGGTCAATGTGCGTCTGTCTGATATGAAAGACCCGTTTGAATATGAGGAGTTGGTCGCAGAGTTTGACAAAGCGCGTGCAACGCTCAAGGGCCGCGGTCGTCTACTTATTCGTCAATCAGGTACTGAGCCTATGATTCGAGTCATGGTTGAATCTGATGACGAGATAGAGTGCGATGTCATGGCAAACGATTTGGCAGATAAAATCAAAGCCGTATTGGGCTAACTATAAAACAGCTAAAAAAGGATGAATCATGAGCATGGATTTTACCGATCAACGTTTATCTTACGAAAAAGGTGAGCTGGATCAAAACGATATACCAGCGTCGCCACTTGAGCTACTCAAAACATGGATGAGTCAAGCACTTGAACAAAAGGTACAAGAGCCCTATGCGATGAGTTTGGCAACTTGTGGCACTGATATGAAACCTAGCGTACGCATCGTTTTGCTGCGTGAGATTACTGACACAGGCGTCATCTTTTATACCAACTACGAGAGCGCTAAGGGCGCGGATATAAAAGAGAACCCTAATGCTGAGGTATTGTTTTTTTGGCATGAGCTGGAGCGTCAAGTGCGTATTAGTGGCGCTATCGCTAAGATAGCAGCGGATAAATCTGCAGCTTATTTTCAAAAGCGTCCGCATGACAGTCAAGTTGGGGCATGGGTTAGCGAGCCGCAAAGCGGCGAGGTAGTTAATCGTGCGGTTATGGAAGAGCGCTTTGAGCAACTAAAAACCGATTATCCTGAAAACGTGCAAGTGCCTACGCCCAAGTTTTGGGGTGGTTATGAGATTACTATTGAAAAGATTGAGTTTTGGCAGGGGCGCGCCAATCGTATGCACGACCGTATTGTCTATACTAAAGGTGATGACGCCGATTGGAGTACCAAACGTTTATTGCCGTAAACGCGCAATAGCTTAAGTTTTAAAAGTATAACTTAAGGTTTAAAAGTATAAATAGCCTAAGTCAATCTTGGGCTATTTTGGGTTTATACTTAACTTTGTTGATCCTTTGCATTATTATTTTTTTAATTTAAACTGTAAAAGCATACGATTTAACGCCATGGGTAAATAAAAATATACGGAGAGCAAAATGGATTTTGCTAGTATTACCGCGCCTAAAGCGCCGAGCGCTTGGCTCGATATGGACGCCCTTGATCATAATATCGCACTGGTCAACCAAAAGTCCCAAGCGGTCAATCTACGCTTGGCTACTAAGTCTATTCGCTCTATCGATGTCCTAAACTACATTAAAGACAACTCTCCTAACTTTATTGGTCTTATGTCCTATGCGGCTGATGAATCAGTTTATTTGCTTGAGAATGGCTTTGACAATATTCTTTGTGCTTATCCGGCACTAGATATGATCAGCGTGGCTAACACCTTTGAGTACACTAAAAATGGCGCGACCATGATATGGATGGTGGATCGCCCTGAGCATGTTGATGCGCTCAATCAAATAGCTAGATCGCATGGCGTCAAGGTCGATGTCTGCTTCGATATCAATATGTCGATGTCACTGCCCAAATTATATTTTGGTACTAAGCGCTCGGCCTTAATGACTAAAAAGGCGGTTAAAGCCTTACTTAAACATATCAAAAAATCAGCCCATGTGAATCTCGTTGCGGCAATGGGTTATGAGGCGCAAATTGCAGGCGTCGCTGAGTATGTACCGGGTAAAACGTTATTGACACCAGCTATCAAGCTCCTCAAAAAACGCTCAAAAAAGCAAGTCATCCAGCGCCGCGGCTCAATCGTCAAGTGGTTAAAAAAGCAAGGCTATCCGCTAGCGCTTGTCAATGGCGGTGGTAGTGGTAGTATCGACTTTACCGCAAGCCAGCCTGAAATTACCGAAATCACCGTAGGCTCAGCCTATTATAAGCCGGCGTATTTTGATTATATGGAGAGTATGGGCGGCTTTCAGCCAGCAGCAGGATTTGTACTGCCAGTCACGCGCCAGCCTGAAAAAGGAGTTGTTACTTGTCATGGCGGCGGCTTTATTGCCTCTGGTGCAACAGGAGTAGATAAAGCGCCTGTGGTGCATTATCCACCTGGTCTAACCATACGAGAAGAGGAAGGGTTCGGCGAGGTGCAAACCCCTATGAGAGTAGAGAAACCACTTGCAAAGAATATCAACATTGGTGACGCGGTCTGGTGCCGTCATGCCAAAGCCGGCGAGCTATGTGAGCATTTCAATACGCTTATTTGCTACAGTGATGACGCAGTACAGTTGATGACCACCTACCGCGGAGAGGGCAAATGTTTTCATTAAGGCAGTGGCACGGCAATAGTAACTGGCAAAACTGGGTGGGTTACGTCACAGCAGAGCCTGAGCAAAAGCTTGCGCCATCTTCGGTTGCAGAGTTACAAGATATTATCAAAAGCGCAAGGCGCAATAATAAGCGCGTCAGAGTGACGGGTGCGGCGCATTCCTTTAGTGGCTGCGCCAAACCTGAAGAGATTGCTATCAGTCTGCACAATATGCGCGGGCTTATCTCGGTAGATACTGAGGCCAAGCTCGCAACTATGCACGCAGGAACCTATCTATACGAGATTGGCAAGGCTTTAAAACAGCATGGTCTGGCACTAGAGAATATGGGGGATGTGCAAGCACAGACCATCGCAGGCGCTGCTAGTACGGCGACGCATGGTACAGGGCTGACCCTTGGCTCTATCGCCAATCAGGTCGTGGCTTGGGAGTGGGTCGATGGCACAGGGGAGGTGCACACTCATCAGCGCGGTAATCCACAAACAGATGAGCTAGGCAATGCCCTCCATGCTAGCCTTGGTATGCTAGGCGTCTTTACTAAATTAACGCTAAAAGTCGTGGACTTATATGGGCTGCAAGAACGCAACGAAGTGCTTGATTTTGAAGAGGGGTTGGCAAGGTTCGATGATACGGCGCATGCTCATCGGCATTTAGAATGGTTTTTGTTTCCAGGCACCAATAAATTGCAGCAAAAAACCTTGTCAGTCATAGAGCCAAAACCGATGAGCAGTACGCAAAAGCTCAAAGATAAATTTGATAGCGCGGTCACCCTTAATGGCGCTTTTTATGTGCTATGTGAGCTGGCAAGGATGAAACCGTCACTCACGCAAAAGGTGAGTCAAATATCAGCAAGCTCTATTCCAAATACCAAGCGTGAGGGCTATAGCTATGAAGTGTTTCCAACACCGCGCGGGGTCAAATTTAACGAGTCAGAATATTTTATTGCCCTCTCAGATTTTGAGGCATGTATCACTGAAATCAACGATATATTGCTCAAGGACAATAAAGGCTCGCACTTTCCGATAGAGGTGCGCACCCATAAGGGTGAGACTGGCATGCTAAGCGCAACTCAAGGTGAGGACTGTGCGGTACTGTCCTTTCACGTCTACAAAGGGATGGACTCTGAGCCTTTATTTGACTGGCTATACGAGTATATGAAAAAGTGGCAGGGTCGTCCGCATTGGGGTAAAGTCAATAAGCTTAGTCATGTTGAGCTACAACATTTATACCCCAAACTTGATCAGTTTTTGCAGATTCGCCATGAATATGATCCAGACAATGTATTTATGAATCGCTGGCTTGAACAAAAATTCTTGGGTCATGCCTCTTCTTAAATGATTTTAATCTACAGAACTAAATTGCAAAATAAAAAAAGCGATCTATGACAGATCGCTTTTATTTAATGACTTACGCTAAATTACTGTTTGCTATGACTATTACTTTGACTCATCATAATTGGCTTCTAAGCGCATTGTACGCTGATAGCTATCTAAGCTCGCTAATTGCATCGCGTAGTCTTTGATATGCGGATAGTCATCTAACTCATCATTTTTTGCTAGCATAATTAAATCAAACGACAACATAAAATCAGCGCCAGAGAGCTTATTGCCAACGATAAACGCTTTGCCTTTAACTTCGTCATTTAGGTAGCCAAGCAGCTTGTGTTTCTCAGCTGCAATGTAACCATTTAAGAACTTGCTATCGGTGATACCTGCCTTTGTCGTAAACAACTCAAGCAACAAAGGCACCATCAGCGAGCTTTCGGCAAAATTAATCCACTCAAGATAGCGACCATAATCACTGCTATCTGTTGCAGGGCGCAAACGCTCAGGCGCAAAACGCTCAATTAACAACTCAGTGATGGCACCAGACTCTGTGACCACTTCACCATCGATTTCGATAACCGGCGATTTGCCAAGCGGATGAACTGATTTTAAACTATCGGGCGCAAGGTTGGTCTTGGCATCGCGCTGATAACTTATCACTTCGTAAGGCTCGCCGAGCTCTTCAAGTAGCCAAAGAATACGCAAAGAGCGCGAGCGATTAAGATGATGTAAGCGAATCATAGTGTTAACCTTTTAATAGTGTTGAGCTTTTAATTTTGTACAGATGAATCAAAAACGAAGTCTAACCCTGAAGTTTGGTAATCAGACGTTTAGCGGCTTCTTCTGATGACGCTGGGTTCTGACCTGTAATAAGAAGACCGTCTTCGACCACAAACGATTCCCAATCAGCTGCTTTTTCATAGTTGCCGCCGTTGGCTTTTAGCGCATCTTCTACTAAGAAGGGCACGACATCGGTTAGACCAACTGCGTCTTCTTCCGTGTTGGTAAAGCCCGTTACCGTTTTACCTTTCACTAAGTACTCGCCATCAACCTTGACGTTTTTGAGTGCAGCAGGAGAATGACAGACAAAGGCAACTGGCTTATCTTGCTTGACAAAAGTTTCGATTAAATCGATAGAATCTTTATCAACTGCCAAATCCCATAATGGGCCATGACCGCCTGGATAAAATACAGTATCAAAGTCTTGTGCTTTTACGTCAGCCAGTTTTTTGGTGTTAGCAAGATGCTCTTGTGCCTCTTTATCATCTTTAAAACGCTTAGTATCTTTAGTTTGATTATCGGGCGTATCACTACCTGGATCTAGCGGCGGCTGACCACCCGCTGGCGAGGCTAGCGTAACGTCTGCACCTGCATCAAGAAAAGCATAATAAGGAGCGGCAAATTCTTCTAACCAAAATCCCGTTTTTTTACCTGTATCGCCTAATTCATCATGTGAAGTGAGTACCATTAAAATATTCATAGTTATCCTTAGATTGTTTGTTGTTTAACTAAGTGCTACTTAACATAGCACTTTTTTGCTCATTTGATTTTTTAACATAGTCTACGTTGCGTAAGTTACTCAACGTCAGCTACTTTGACGACGGTTTTACCAAAGTTCTCGCCATTTAACATGCGTACAAAGGCATTTGGAGCCTCATCTAGACCCTCAGCGACGTATTCTTTGGTCTTTACAGCGCCTGACTCTACCCATTTGCTCATCGTTTTGAGGAACTCGGGGAAGTGGTCACCGTATTCTTCGTGAATGATAAAGCCTTTAATTGTTAAGCGATTGCTTAGTACATGGCGGAATAATAGACCCAAACGATCTTTTCCGTCAGGTAGTTCAGTGGCGTTGTATTGTGAGACCAGACCACATACTGGAATACGAGCATGAGCATTTAATAAAGGTAGGACTGCGTCAAATACTTTACCACCGACGTTTTCATAATAGATATCGATACCATCTGGGCAAGCAGCTTTTAGTTGCTCGGCAAAATCGTCCGCCTTGTGGTCAATACAGACATCAAAGCCTAATTCATTGACAGCGAAGTCGCACTTGTCTTTACCACCAGCGATACCGACAGTGCGTACGCCATATTGATTACCAACTTGACCAACCGTTGCACCAACTGGACCTGTTGCTGCAGCGACGACCAGCGTCTCACCTTTTTGTGGTTTACCGATATCCGTCAACCCCATATAACCAGTAAAGCCTGGCATACCCAACACACCTAAACCATAAGAGGGGTTAGCCATTTCTTTATCTAGTTTCAGTACGCCTATCCCATCACTGACGCTATAATCCTGCCAGCCTGAATTTGATACCACCAGATCACCAACGGCAAATTTATCAAGGTTAGACTCTACGACTTGAGCGACCGTACCACCGACAATGACGTCGCCAACGTCTAGCGGATCAGCGTAGCTTTTAGCATCGCTCATACGTCCGCGCATATACGGGTCTAAGGATAAATAGACAGTACGTAGTAGCATCTCATTATCATTAGGCGTTGGTATATCAGTAGTCACGAGATCAAAGTTTTCAGCTTTTGGTTCACCATGAGGGCGGCTAGCCAATTTAATTTGACGGTTTGTTTTATCATTTTGTTGTTTATCAAAGCTCATTTTGTGCTCCTTGTGCTCATTATTATTTTAAGATTTTAGAGTAGTAGCCACTCACTATGAACGGCTACTATATTTTTTACGACTACTAGGTTTATAACTACTAAGCGGCGCTGGTTAACGAACGCTCTAAGATACGACGTGATACTTCTAAGTCATTGTTACCATGTTCGCCCAGTTTTACCATATTATGCGCCTCTAACTGCTTAATGACTGGGTCAATCGCAGACTCATCTAGTTCAGCGTCTGCTAAGCTAACTGGCAGACCAAGGCTACGGAAGAAGTTCTCAGTCTTAACAATAGCAGTCTCAATGATGCTATCGTCGTCTTGTTTGGTATCAGTATTGCTATCGATAGCCCAGACGTTACGCGCGTATTGAAGCAATTTGTCTTTTTTACTGTTTTTTAGCTCGCGCAAGACTGATGGCAATAAAATGGTAAGGGTACGAGCATGATCAATGCTATGTAATGACGTGAGCTCATGACCCACCATGTGTGTCGTCCAATCTTGTGGTACACCCGTGCCAATTAGGCCGTTAAGTGCCATGGTGGCTGTCCACATAATATTCTTACGGGTCTCTAGATTCTCAGGATCAGCTTTAACCGCTGCGCCTTCTTCAATCAGAATTTTAAGTAAGCTCTCAGCGAAGGCATCTTGTACTTTTGCATTGACTGGATAAGTCAGGTATTGCTCCATCACATGGACAAAGGCATCAGCAACACCATTCATTACCTGACGTTCAGGTAGAGTGAGCGTCTTAGTCGGATCTAAAATTGAGAATTTAGGAAAGGCGAGTGGATTACCAAAAGGTAGTTTGGCTTGACGTTCGCTGTGATTGACCACGCCGCCTGAATTCATCTCTGAGCCCGTTGCTGGAATGGTCAGTACTGCGCCCAAATCAATTGCTGAGTTGATATTTCTGGTGTAGCTGGTGAGCGCATCCCATGCTTTTTTACGTGAGACTGTGCCATCTTGGTCAGTGAGTGACGATACGAGCGCGACAAACTTACTACCATCTATGACTGAACCACCGCCAACCGCTAATAGAAAGTCAATGTTATGCTCATTCACCATATCAGCGGCTTTAAGCAAAGTATTAAATTCTGGGTTTGGTTCAATACCACCGAACTCAAAGACTTCGCGATTTCCGCTCGCTGATAACGCTTTTCTGACTTCATCTAAAGTACCTGTGCGTTCAGCTGAACCGCCACCATAGGTGATGAGTACTTTGGCATCGTTGGGTACCAAATCTGCTAATTGTTCGATTTGGCCTTCACCGAAGACGATACGTACTGGATTGTAATATTGAAAGTTTTTCATAAATTTCCTAGGGAACATCGAACAAAATTGTCAAATATTTTAAATTTGAAAGAACGGTTGTTTTTCAACTATGGCTATTGTATATAAATTAGACCGGTCGTCTAGTAATTTTTACAAAACGCTCTCATAAATAAATTATATCGTCTAATCCTTTTATACTTTAACTAAGTGTCAACTGATCACTGAATGTACCGTTAACGACCCAGTTGTGACGTAGTCATTTGCCATACTTCTGCCAGTGGCGTATTGGTCTGACTGATCTTGGCAACGAGGCTCGCGCCAATCCAAGCAAAGTACCAGCGCTTGGCCATACTCTCAGCTGCAATGTTATCAGGCTTTGGTACTGAACCATCACTCCAGCCTGCTTTAATCTGCTCTGCCAGCCATGTAATAGTCTGCTGATAGCCTGCGTTTAACGCAATGCGCATAGGTTCTGATATATCAGCGACTTCTGCGCTGAGCTTTACGACCAAGCATTTTTCGTGATCGCAGCCATTTTGCTGCGTGTCATACCACCCTTGAAAATAATCATAAAGCTTTTGCTGAGCGTTATTATCTAAAGCGCCAATAGTATCAAGACGCACTTTATAGTTTTCAAAGTAATGGCTGATAATCGCTTCACCAAAGGCTTCTTTTGAGGCAAAATAATGATAAAAAGAGCCTTTGGGTACGCCTGCGGTATCTAATATCTGCTTGATACCAACTGCGCTAAAGCCCTTCTTTGCAAGTATCTGATAGCCAATCTCTAACAGATGATCCTTGGTATCTACTGATTTTGCTTTGGAGGTAGTTGTTGACAGTTTATTATTTGGTTGCGTGTTAATTGTAGACATAAAATATATGTCCTCCATAAAGTGGTATAAGCAAAGAATAAGAAAGCGTTACGTTTTTTCAACAGTATTGGATATAGAATTATTCTTATTTTTAAATCCCTTATGATACCATTAGACCAGTCGTCTAGCAAATTAGATTCAATCGATATAGTATATGAGTTGATAAGAATAGATGTTTATCTGATGCTAGTCTTTTAAAACAATTACTTAAATAAGGATTTATATGTCAAACAATAATAATACGCAGAATATTTATGGCGATTTTGACCGTCAATTCATTGCTGGAGAATGGATCGAGGGTCAAGATAATAGTGTCAATACCGATACTAACCCTTTTAATGGTGAGACTTTGGTAGAGATCCAGCAGGCGACAGAAGATCAACTTGATGAGGCTTATCAAGCGGCAAGCAAAGCGCAAGTTGAATGGGCGAAAAAGACGCCAGCTGAGCGTGCAGGGCTACTATACAAAGTCGTTGAAGTGCTTGATCAGCGCCAAGATGAGATCGTTGATTGGCTTATCAAGGAGTCGGGCAGCACCCGTATCAAAGCGATGGTAGAGTTTGGGACTGCGCGTGCTATCACTCTAGAGGCCGCCACGATGCCAAATCGTGTGCATGGTGAGACTCGCCCATCCAAAATTCCTGGTAAAGAAAGCTTCGTCTATCGACAGCCTATCGGCGTTATAGCGGTAATTAGTCCTTGGAACTTTCCGTTTCATTTAACCCAGCGCTCGATTGCACCTGCTATTGCGCTTGGTAACGCAGTTGTGCTCAAACCAGCAAGCGATACACCAGTCACAGGCGGCTTGTTACTTGCCAAGATATTTGAAGAAGCAGGGTTACCTAAAGGTTTGCTCAATGTCGTTGTCGGCGCAGGTAGTGAGATTGGCGATGCTGTGGTCACTCATGATGTACCAAGACTTGTATCATTTACAGGCTCGACGCCTGTAGGCAAGCATATCGGCGAGCTGGCAAGTAGTGGTAAATATCTCAAAAAAGTAGCGCTAGAATTGGGCGGTAATAATCCATTTGTGGTGCTCAAAGACGCCAACCTAGATAACGCGGTAAAAGCGGCGGTCTTTGGTAAATTTTTACATCAAGGGCAGATCTGTATTGCCATCAACCGTATCATCGTTGAAGACGCCATTTATGATGACTTCGTCTCGCGTTTTACTGAGCATGCCAAAACGTTAAAGGTGGGTGATCCTAATAGTGAAGATACAGCTATTGGTCCTATTATTAATAAAGACCAGCTCGAGTCGTTACAGGATAAAATCGCGAAAGCGGTCGATGAAGGCGCTAACCTGATCATCAGTGGCGAGATTGAGGGTCAACTGGTGCCGCCTCATGTGTTTACTGAGGTCACGGCTGATATGGATCTGTTCCGTAATGAAATATTTGGACCACTCGTAGGTATCATACGTGCCAAAGACGAGGACGAGGCACTAGCACTTGCCAACGATACTGAGTACGGCCTATCAAGCGCTGTATTCACCGAAGATATGCAAAAAGGTCTGCGATTTGCGCGTGGTATCAAAGCTGGCATGACTCACATCAACGACATTACGGTAAACGATGAGAGCAATGCGCCCTTTGGCGGTGAGAAAAATTCGGGTCTTGGTCGTTTTAATGGGGAGTGGATACTAGAAGAGTTCACTACGTTGCACTGGATATCAGTTCAGCATGAGCCGCGCGATTATCCGTTTTGAAAGCACTTTTAGGTACTGATTGCTTTATCGTTAAACTTTACTATATTCAAATAAAGAGACCGCTACGATAGCGGTCTTTTTTGCTTTAGGGCTACTTTAAAGTAAAACCTAGCATAACCTCAATATCTTTCATAGTCATTCGGCGTACCAAAGCTTGCTCTTCAACAGAGAGGCGATTGGTGTGCTCTTTTATCATCAAATGGATACTACGGGCAATCTCAGAGGTGGTTGCATAATACATTTGTGGTTCATCGCGGGTTAATTGTTGCAAGAAGCGATTGACTATTTTGCGTTTTTTTACAGGATCACTGTCTTCGTTCATGTCATTCTCCTAGGTATCCATCATCTAATCACTCGCGCTCTTTTTAGTCAATACTTAGGTAAAAAATTGCAACAATTCACATGCCTTATACGGTGTTTTTTGATTTTACTATTATAGTAATTAAAAAGAGATATTTGAATACTAAAGGATAAGTATGACAAACGAGCAGGCAAGGGATGAGTCAGATAATAAAGTCGTATTAATGCTGTTTCATAATGATTTGCGAGTATATGACAATCAAACTTTGTGTACTGCTGCCAGATTAGCTGATAATGGATGTTTACTGCTCGCTTACGCATCGAAACTCGCTGACAGCGTAACGCCAAACTGGGGACAGGCTTATCACTTTGCTAAGAAGGGTTTGGCGCGCCAGCAATTTTTGACGGAGAGTTTGGCAGATTTGGATGCATCGCTTCAAGATTTAGGCAATAGACTGCTATATCTAAACGAAGAAAGTGTTCATCAAGATTCAAGTGCTACGCCATTGTCCGAGCTTATTGAAACGCAGCAAGTGAGCGATATTTGTGTCAGTGACAGCGCAGATTATGCTCAGAACTTAGCTTATAAGGCTCTGCAAGATAGATACCCTCATATCAAATGGCACTGCGAATCAACCGCGACGCTTTTTAAGTCTATGCCAACCAAAGAGCTACCCAAAAGCTTTACTCAATTTCGCAAAAAAGTAGAGTACGAGCATGATTTATTAAGTGCTCATAAGGATCTTGTAATCAGTCAAACGCCTGCTAGATTACCGCCTGTACCTAAAACACTAAGTAGTAGCGATTATGTCTTTGAGCCCAAAACCTTTGATGACTCTGTGCAGTTAGAGCCGAACTTTAAAGGCGGAGAAGGGCAAGCATTAGCGCACTTAAACGTCTACTTTGAGTCAGATGCGCCAAGTGATTATAAGGTTACACGTAATGCTCTTGATACTTGGGGTCATTCAACCAAGTTCTCGCCATGGCTTGCCAATGGGAGTTTGTCGGTCAAGGTTCTATTAAACCGTTTGCGTCAGTATGAGCAAGAAGTGGTCGCTAATGACTCAACCTATTGGATATGGTTTGAGCTGTTATGGCGCGAGTATTTTTATTGGTATGGCGTCATTCATGACAAGGATTTGTTTTTATTTAAAGGTATCACCCAGCAATCGCCGTCTAATCGTCACAATAAACAGCGCTTTGAGCAGTGGCAAAATGGCGAGACCAAGTATCCGATTATCAACGCCTGTATGAAGCAGCTAAATAGCACCGGTTACATGTCCAATCGAGGTCGCCAGCTGGTTGCCAGCGCTTTTATTCATGAGTTGGGACTAGATTGGCGCTATGGTGCGACCTATTTTGAGCAGCAGCTGATCGACTATGACGTCAGCAGTAACTGGGGCAATTGGCAGTACCTAGCTGGTGTTGGCGCTGATCCTAGAGGCTGTCGTCAGTTCAATCTAAAAAAACAAACGCAGCAGCACGATCCAGATGGCGTGTTTATGGATAAATGGTTGTCTTAAATAGTTTTATTCGTGCAAATAACTTACAAGTATCAATTATGAAAAAGCCTAGTCCTTATCTTACTTTTGCAGGTACGATCCCATTTATCGCTTGTGCCATCATGATTACTTTGGGTATCGATGCGGTCATCGCGCTTGGTACGACTGCCGAGATTCTATCCGCTTATGGACTTGTCATCGCCTCTTTTATGGCAGGTGCGCATTGGGGCAATCATGTAAGTCTGCTAGATAATAACCCTTGGGCAGTTCGATTGCCTATATTTAGCAATATTATCGCGCTGCTCTTGTGGCTAGGGTTCTTAACCTTATCGAGTGTTGGATTTATCTGGTTACTGATCAGCGCATTTATCGCTTTATTGGTCATTGACTATGGTTTAAGAGATGCTCAAATTATCACTGCTAATTATCTAAAAGTTAGAAAATACGTGACATTAATAGTAGTGATCTCTTTAGTGCTGTCGGCGCTACAATTATAAGGAGTCATTAAGAGCTAAACCTTGCTAAGGCAAGGAGGATAAATCTCAAATAAGCGACGATACACCGTTGTTTACTTTATAACATTCATTTAAAATGAATCTTTGAAGATAATTCTATAAACTTCATTTTAAGCAGACAGTTATGCAATCTATCAACTTACCTAGCAAGCCACCAAGCTCGCCTCATCCTATTCTGAATTTGAGCTTTCGCATTTTCTTTAGTGCAGCAGCGGTGTTTGCCGTAGTGATGATGATGCTATGGTCATTTGTGTTCACCGGTCATACCGATATCGATGCGCAGGTTCTAAATCCGCTGTATTGGCACGGTCACGAAATGATTTATGGCTATGCTTTAGCAGTGGTTGCGGGGTTTTTGCTGACAGCGGTCAAGACTTGGACAGGGGTGATGATGCCGCATGGCTACCAGCTGCTCAGTATCTTTAGCTGTTGGTTGCTGGCACGTTTGTGCTGGCTTGCCTTTGGCCTGGGTATGACAATGGCGGGCACGAGTATATCGTTGTTATATGTCGGCGCTGTGTTTGATTTATTGTTTATGATTTTGATGGCTTACGCAATTTTTCGAGCCGTACTGCAAGTCAAGCAGTACAAGCAAATGGGTATTTTAGCTAAACTGGCGCTATTAACCTTGGGCAACGCCTTGTGTTATTGGGGTATTATCAGTGCAGACATGAATACGACTAGAGTAGGGGTCTACTTAGGGTTTTACTTAATTATCGGTTTGGTGTTGACCATAGGTCGGCGCGTGGTGCCTTTTTTTATCGAGCGTGGTCTGAGCGTGACCAATGATAAGGGCACTAAAGAAACTGTCGCCTTACGTAATAGCAAAGTGCAAGATATCGCCAGTCTTTTATTCTTTTTAGCCTTTTTTATCGTGGATGTATTTTATCCTAACAAGTACTTGCTGACGGTCACCGCGCTTGGTGTGGCAGTGGTCAATATCGTACGTCTAATCGGTTGGTATCACCGCGGGATTTGGCAAAAGCCATTGCTCTGGTCGTTATATATTGCCTTTACGGGTATGTGTTTGAGTTTTTTGTTGTACGCATTGCAGCCTTGGCTTGGGTACGCGCATAGTATTGCGATGCATGGCCTTGCGATTGCAGGGGTTGGTATGATGACGGTAGCGATGATGACGCGGGTAGCGCTTGGGCATACGGGACGCAATATTCATCAGCCGCCCAAAACTGTGCCTATCATGTATGGTCTGATGGTACTGGTATTTGTGAGCCGAGTACTATTACCGCTTACGGATATGAGTCATTATCTGCTCTGGATTATGATCGCTCAAAGCGCGTGGATTGCCTGCTTTGTGCTATTTTGCATAAGTTATCTACCCATGCTTGCTCGTCCTAGACCTGATGGGTTATTTGGGTAACAAGGTTTGAACAATAAGGTTTGAGCAATGATGTTTGAACAATAAGACTGGTAACATTTAGTAGGATACATGATGCGACTGACCAACTATAGTGATTATGCGCTGCGCTCTTTGATTTATTTAGCAGTCAAGTCTGAGCCTGATGTGCTTACCAACATCAGTGATATCGCCGGCAGCTATGATATTTCTAAAAGCCATTTGACCAAAATTATTCATAAGCTAGGACAGATGGGTTATATAGAAAGCGTGCGCGGTAAAAACGGCGGAATCAAGCTGGCTGCCGCGCCTAAAGACATTAATTTAGGGCTGTTGATTAAACAGATAGAGCCTGATTTTGAGTTAGTCGAGTGCTTTGCTACGCCAGCCAACAGTGATAATAGAGAGCCGCGCACGACAGGTTTGCCAATCACCCTTATCAATGAAGAGGTCGATAAATCTGTAGGCTGCGTGATTACGCCAGTATGCGAGCTCAAAGGGGTGTTTTTTGAAGCATTAACGGCGTTTATTACGGTTCTTGAAAAATATACTTTGGCAGATATTATTATCAATAAAGATAAGCTTGCGACTTTATTGTTTTGAGACTCTTTAAATTTTAATCACTTTATAACCTAGTACTCATAAAAAAGAGAGCTCCCATATTGATAGCTCTCTTTTTTTGGTATTTAACTTATATTAGTTACGCCTTTTCAAGCTTAGGGCGGGCTTTGCTTACTGCCTTTAATAATGCTTTTTCAAAACCGCCCACCTCAAACTTAATCAAGTTTGAATGTGCCGCACAAAAGTTGCTGACATCGCGCCACTCGTGAGCAATATCGGTTGCCCAATCACAGAACTGCTTGCCTGCATCAGGCTCATCTTTGAGTGCTTTTTTGGTGGTTGGATGTAGCATAAGCTCTGGCAGTATCCCCTCCAATAACTTGTGCGGTGGACTCATAAAAGTGTCATCGACATGCAAGCTTTGACTGGCAGGATGATAGGCGAGTAAGGAGCCTGCATGGATCATCTCATTGGCTGAGATATAATCGATACCGCGCGGCATAGAGAACTTGAGCTCAGGGTAACGCTGTGCGACGGCATCGCTCTCGACTAAATCCTCGCTCCAATTGATCTCAGGGACTTGTTTGCTATGGCGGCTACTGCCATAAAATATCGCTTGCGGAAAGTCTTTTGCCATACGCTCGCAGTGTATGGTATGGAACGGATGCAAGTTTAAAACAGCCTCGACATCTGCGCCTTTGTTAGTCAGCGCCATGACTTGCTCGCGTACCTCTTCGGTTAAGGTATAACTGTCCAAAAAGATAAAGCGTCCTGACTCAAGCTTAATGAGTGAGCACTGAGTACCAATGTTCAGCACGCCGCCAATCCGAAAGCTGCCTCTAATGTTCCAAAATCCTGCGCCTAAATCGATTATTTTATCTGACATACGGTTTGCTCCTTTATATATGAATTTTAAAAATCATTACCAAAAATTGTTTGGAGAGTATGACTGACTCTAAATGACAAGTCTGTTATAGAAAAGATATGAGTTTGTAGAGAAGTCACGCCCTAGTGATTAAAAAGACCATCGATAATGATAGTCTTTTTGATTATTAAGTATAAAGCTTAGCTATTAGCCCTCAAGCTCTGGTCGAGCTCTCTCTAAGGTCGCTAGGAGTGCCGACTCAAATTGACCGTCTTCAAAAACGACTAAACCTGAGTGCGCGCCGCAAAAGTTACGCACCTCGCGCCAGTCGCGAGCGAGCTGCGCTACCCAATCGCCATACTGTTTGCCTGCGTCAGGCTCCTCTTTGAGCGCTTTGATAGTCGTTGGATGAAAGTCTAAGTCAGCTTGTACCTCATTAAAACGCTTTGACGGCGGGATCTCAAAAGTATCATCCACATGTATCGTTTGACTAGCAGGGTGAAAGACAAGTAACGAGCTGGCATGAACGCTATCATCAGGAGCAATGTAGTGAATGCCCTTGGGTACAGAAAATTTTAGCTCAGGATAGCGTTTGGCCACCGCATCACTTTCAACCAAGTCCTCTGACCAGTCGACTTTGGGCGCTTGTTCAGGATGGCGGCTACTGCCATAAAACGTTGCCTGCGGAAAATCTTTTGCCATCTGCTCACAGTGCACAGTATGAAAGGGATGCACGTTTAATACGGCTTCAACGTCTGCGCCATCGTTAGTGAGCGCCATGACTTGCTCGCGTACCTCACCAGTTAAGGTATAGCTGTCTAAAAAAATAAACTTCCCTGATGCTAGCTGTATTAACGAGGTCTGATTGCCTATGTCGATGATGCCGCTTCTGACAAACGAGCCGCGAATGCTCCAAAATCCTGCGCCTAAGTCGTGTATTTGATCTTTCATAAATAGTGCTCCTTAAATTGTGTGTGGGTATTGCTACTTACAAATTGTATTTGTTTACTAGCGCTACAAAATTACAAGCACTGTGCATAATCATAAGCTGAGATGCGAGGGCTTAGACTGTAGTCCTTATTGCCGCATAAAAACTGATTAAAACGCTTATCATTGTTTAGATAGCGCTGCATCCAAGCGATACTAGGTGTGCTCAGTAGTTTCTCGTTAAAGCGGTAGCTGGGACAAAAATGACTGGCGTTATTGACCTCGATTTTCATCTTAGGCCCCGCCGCATGGTTATAAAAAATATTAGTATATTTCTCATTACGGGCGATACGGTCATTTTGACAAGCGATAATTAGGGTAGGCGTCTTTATTGTGCCGTAGTCCTTATCATAATAAGGCGCTGCAGGAATAATAGCGCGAATGGCATCACGCTCGCCTGCTAGTTTTAGCGTCCCGCCGCCGCCCATTGACCAGCCGATAGCACCTAAGCGATTAGGGTCTATTATCGATCCTACTGTACTATCAGCAATAACATGATCAAGCGCGGCGCTTAACTGATCAGCTCGGCTGTCGGGTTTGTCGTAGATAGAATGCGTATTGATAGTAATAACAACAAAGCCCCAAGACGCCAGACGCGGTCCCCACCATTTAATAGAGGACTCATAAGACACGTAACCGGGTACAACGGCAATCGCCGCCAAAGGCCCGCAACCATTGGCATCAATCGGATAGTGAATCGTACCGCCGCCAAAACCTTGTGCACGCTTGCGCGGTACACGTTTGGTCATCACCGTAAAAGGGCCGTTGCCTCGAGTCTGCGTCATGTTATCCGCGCTGATCTCACTATCAGCAATACAAGCAGCTGATCCTGCAATCGATGACTTAAGCTTAGCGTCCATTGGACTAGGCTCAACATCCATTAGATTGAGCTCAGCGTCCATTGGACTTTGAGTATAAGCGGTCATAGTGCAAACAAAAGCCGCTACTAAAATGGTGGCTTTAAGCTTGAGCGAGTATGTAATCATTTGAGCGTTCTTAGTAAGGGCTGCACGGTTTTGGGCGCACATATCATTTTATTAAGCAAAATAATAACAGACATACTTTTGTAGTGCTGAGATGCTTACGTCTTTAATACGTGAGCTCACACGAGCAAAGCTTGCACTATGCTACTATGGCGCGCTTATAGCATTGGCTGTAAAAGTCTCGCTACGGCTCTATATTCTCACCCTATTCCTTGTTGGCGATTCAACTAGCAAGTCCTTTATTATCGATAACAATTTGAGTGCTCGCGTGAATCAAACTCGTCATGATATCCAGCTGCAAGATAATTCTAAGCGCATTGAGTCACCATTAAATCCGCAATCAGACTCGCCGTCACTGATTCTAAAGCTGACGATTGGGCTTATCGGAGTCTTTGCATTTTTGCAAGTGTATTCCATCCAAGCCATCTTGCCGGTTCTTATGATTGAGTTTGGTGCAAGTGAGGTACAGCTTGGCATGGTGGTTGGCGCTACCGTTTTGGCGATCGCGATCATGTCGCCTTTTTTGGGTATGCTCTCTGATGCGATTGGGCGCAAATCACTTATCGTTGGGGCTCTGTTATTTTTAGCGATACCAACAGCATTAATCGCGCAAAGCCCTAGTATTGAATGGATGGGCGCATGGCGATTTATGCAAGGATTGTCTGTACCTGGCATCACCGTGGTGATTATCGCCTACATCGGTGAAGAGTTTGAGAGCCGCGCTATGGCGGAGCTGATGTCTTTTTACGTCTCAGGCTCAGTGCTTGGCGGCTTTATGGGCCGATTTGTATTGGGGCATTTAGATGAGATGATCGGCTGGCGCGCCGCCTATTATTCGATGGCACTCGTGACCCTGACTGGTGCGCTATGGGTAGGCAAAATGCTACCTGCCTCGCGTCAGTTCGTCGCTAACCCAAAGTTTCGCTCCGCTATGCAAACGTTAGCAGCGCATATGACAGACCGTTACGTAGTCACCGCTTGTATGCTTGGCGCTTGCGTACTCTTCTCTTTGGTTGGCTGTTTTACCTTTATCAACCTATACTTGGCAGATTATCCCTATGCGCTCAGTAGTAGTGAGCTTGCCAATATATTCACGGTGTATCTGATAGGCGTCATCGTCACACCTATATCTACTACTTTGTTACGACGCTTTGGCGCGGCGCGAACGGTGCGAGTAGCGGTTGTCGCTTCTATGATAGGAGTGCTATTGACATTATTATCACCGCTTTGGGGCATTATCGTTGGCTTAGCAATCATGTCAACAGGGGTATTTATAACTCAGTCAGCGACGATAAGCTACATTGCGGTCAATGTAAAACAAGGTCGCTCACTAGCATCAGGGCTATATTATATGAGCTACTATGCTGGCGGGACATTGGGCGCATGGCTGTGCGGCTTGGCATATGCTAGTGGTCGATGGTCGAGTACTGTCTGGCTGTTGTTATTTGTGCAACTACTTGGGTTACTTGTCGCTATATTTGGTATGGTCAAAACCAAAGCGCCTGTGCGTAGCGCTTCACATAACTAAAAACATGTTTACGCAAGCTGCCTTTACATCAACTAAGTTTTTTCATAGCATGATATTAAACCTGATTTTTGTAATAACTGACTTTTATAATAACTAGTCTCTAGTTTGAACCATTTAATCCACCTATCACTTTTGTATTAAAACAACAAGGATGTCTCATCTATGTCAAATCATTATAATAGCGCCCCTTTAGCCTACGACTATCCACTTATCATCAAACAGCTGTTAAACCGCGCCAAGACCGTCTCACAAGACCAAGAGATTATCTACGCTGACAAGGCGCGTATGACTTATGCCGATCTGTTTGCGCGTATCAATCGCCTAGCAAATGTGCTTGCTGATCTCAACCTTAAGGCAGGCGATGTTATCGCAGTTATGGACTGGGACACGCATCGCTATCTTGAGTCTTATTTTGCGATACCGATGTCTGAGTATGTTCTACAAACGGTCAACGTACGCCTGTCTCCTGAAAAAGTGCTGTACACCATCAACCATGCCAAACCCAAAGTGCTCATGGTGAATTCTGAATTTGCAGCGCTAGTCAAAGACTATCAGTTCGAAAACTCAAGTATCGAGCATATCATCTGGCTCGATGACAACGGCATGACCGTCGAGGGCGTATTTGGTGACAATCAAAGCCGCGTCGCAGGCGAGTACGAGTCACTGCTTGAGACGGCAAGCCAAGAGTTTGACTTTCCAGATTTCGATGAAAACACTATTGCTACCACCTTTTATACCTCAGGCACGACAGGTGACCCTAAAGGCGTATTTTTTAGTCATCGTCAGCTGGTGTTACACAGCATGGCAGAGGCGGCAACGCTCGGTATGCTACCTGATAAGCAAGGCGTCAGTTACGGCGATGTCTATATGCCAATGACGCCGATGTTCCATGTGCATGCTTGGGGTTTTCCGTTTACTGCAACCATGGTCGGACTCAAACAAGTCTATCCGGGTCGTTATGCCCCTGATATGCTGCTGGATTTAATTATCAATGAAAAGGTCAGTATCACTCACTGCGTGCCGACTATTTTGCAAATGGTACTGGGCGAGGCGCAAGAGCGTAACGCTAGCTTTAATGGTCTCAAGATGATCATCGGTGGCTCAAAGCTCACTGAAGGTCTAGCAAAATCTGCTCTAGCACAAGATATCGAAGTCTACACAGGCTACGGGATGTCGGAGACCGCGCCGCTAATTAGTTTGACCGAATTTAGCCTGGACGAGCCTGAGATGAATGAGGATGAAGACGTCGCGCGCCGCTGCATGGCAGGTAAGCCTGTGCTCATGGTGGATGCTCAGGTATGGAGCGAGAGCAACCAATCGGTTGGTACAGGCAAAGACAAGACTGGCGAGCTGGTACTACGCGCGCCTTGGCTGACGCAAAGCTACTTTAAAAATGATGACGCAGGTACGGAGCTGTGGGAAAACGGTTATATGCACACTCAAGATATCGCCTATATGCGAAATGATGGCTATATCACTATAACCGATCGTCTAAAAGACGTCATCAAATCTGGCGGCGAGTGGATATCATCGCTTGAGATTGAGACAATTTTATCCTTGCACCCTGCAGTCGCTGATGTGTCGGTCATTGGCGTACGAGATAAGCAGTGGGGCGAGCGTCCGATGGCACTAATCGTCCTCAAACCTGATGCCAAAGACACCAGTAGTGACGATATCAAAGCAGTGGCCGAGCAAGCGGTGGAACGCGGTATCATTCCAAAATATGGTATCCCTAGCGAGTTTAAGTTTGTAGATGATTTACCTAAAACCTCAGTGGGTAAACATGATAAAAAACTCATGCGTGAGCAATACGCTGATCAGACAGGTATCTGATGATTTTAACCTTATTGTAGTCTTTATATTTGAGAGTTGACCTTTGTAGATGGCTCTGCTACATTTTAAACCGATACATAACGTATCGGTTTTTCTATTTTTATGATTAAAATAATGATCAATTTAATAAATAACATAGATCGTTAAAGTATTACTCTATAGTTCTTTTAAAACAAAGTTATAGTTATGACAATAAATTTCTTTCTCTAAGCTAAGGATAGCATTATGAATGAGCAAGACACTCCTACAACCTCTCAGCAAGCCTCTAGCGCTCAAGTCTCTAGCGCTATAGATACTAAGCTAACTTTTGCTGACGTCTACAAAAACTCCATCGATAATCCCAGTCAGTTTTGGGCTGAGCAAGCAAAGCGCATTTACTGGCATAAAGAGCCTGAGCAGATCTTAGATGATAGCAATTTGCCTTTTACCCAATGGTTCGTCGGCGGCGAGACCAATCTATGCTACAACTGTGTCGATCGTCACCTAGAAGACCGCGCTGAGCAAGACGCTTTTATTTGGCTCTCGTCAGAAATTAACCAAGAGCTGATGGAGACTTACCCAAATGTGGAGCAAGCCTTTAGCGACTTGGGTAACAATGTTGAATTCTATACCGATTACACCAAACGCCGCTTGACCTACAATGATCTATATAAAGAGGTCAATTATTTTGCGGATGTGTTGCAGCGTCATGGTATCGGCAAAGGCGATCGGGTTATCATTTATATGCCGATGATATTGGAGGCCGCTTATGCCATGCTAGCTTGTACTCGTATCGGCGCGATACATTCGGTAGTGTTTGGCGGTTTTGCTGCGCATAACTTAGCGATACGTATGGATGATGCTGAGGCAAAAATGCTCATCACCGTTGACGCCGGTCTGCGTGGTGGTAAAGTTATCAATTATAAAAACTTAGTGAATCAAGGCGTCGAGCAAGCGATTCACAAGCCTAATCATGTCTTGGTCGTGAGTCGCGGCATACTGCCGTTTGAAGCGCAGTCCATAGACGTCGATTACGCCACCGAGCGCCGCATCAGCTGTCAGGCTAATGCTATCGTCGATCCTGTATGGCTTGAGTCCAATGAGCCGTCGTACTTACTCTATACCTCTGGCACTACAGGGACACCCAAAGGGGTACAGCGCGACACAGGCGGTCATGCGGTCGCGCTTACCACCTCTATCGATTATATCTATGATGGCAAAGCGGGCGAGACCTTTTGGACCATATCGGATATCGGCTGGGCTGCAGGGCACTCGTATACTATATATGCGCCATTGCTTGCTGGCATGAGTAGCGTGATGTACGAGGGTCTACCGCATCGTCCCAATCCTGGTATCTGGTGGCGTATCGTTGAAGCCAATAAAGTCAATATTCTATTTACTGCGCCCACAGGCGTACGTATGCTCAAAAAACAAGATGAGACGTGGATGACGCGCTACGATGTCTCAAGCATTAAGTCCTTCTTTTTAGCAGGTGAGCCGCTTGATGACTCTACTGCCGATTGGTTAAGCAAGCATTTAGGGGTTCCGATTTTAGATCATTACTGGCAAACCGAGTCAGGTTGGCCTATCCTCTGTCATACGCCAAAATTCGATCACAAGCCGCACAAAAAAGGCTCGCCGGGTTATCCCATGTATGGCTACAATGCGCATATTATCAACGAAGAAACAGGTGAGCCTTGCGCTGCAGGAGAGAAGGGTTTACTCGCGATTAGTGCGCCGCTACCGCCCGGCTGCTTGACGACGGTTTGGCAAAATGACAAGCGTTTTGTCAGTAGCTACTTTAATCTGTTTAATGGAAAGGAGTACTCCACCTCAGATTACGCGGTAGCAGACGAGGATGGGTACTTTTATATCCTAGGTCGCACCGATGATGTCATCAACGTCGCAGGTCACCGTATCGGCACTCAAGAGATTGAAGAGGCGATCAGCACTCATCCTGAGATGATTGAGTGCGCTGTGGTTGGCATCCATGATGAGCTAAAGGGCGAGCTGCCTATTGCCTTTTGCGTCATAAAAGACCATAGCTTAACCGAATCGACCGAAAGCCGTTTTCGGTTAGAGCAGCAAGTCATCGGTGCTGTTGTCAAATCACTTGGCGGTATCGCAAGACCTGCCGCCGTATACTTCCCGCAAGCATTACCTAAGACGCGCTCAGGCAAGATATTGCGCCGTGCTATACGAGCGCTTGCAGAGAATAAACCGACAGGAGATATGTCGACACTTGACAACCCGCCTGCAATCGACGCAGTTAAGCAGTCTATGAAAGATTATTGATTGCGCTATCTATTGTCACAGCATCAGTAATGGCTTAGCTAAAAGCTCATGTTTACTCATGAGCTTTTTTTAACAAGGTTTTAATTGAGAAGACGCCCTAGGTCATAAATCTTTGACAAAGCGCTTGACCCTAAAATTGATTTGTTGTTATAGTCAATAACGATACGTAATAAATCATTTTAATTACAGATATAAAAATACCTGTTTCAGTTTCTATAACCGCACCTCTTAATACTATCTACATTGACAAGATAAGGATATCTTATGCATCACGTTCAGCAGCTCATCAATGGTGAATTCACCCAATCAAATACTAGCGAATGGATTGATATTACTGATCCTGCTACCCAAGAGGTCATCGCCAAAGTCCCACAAACCACCGATGACGAGATTAACGAAGCGGTCGCAGCCGCCCAAGAAGCGTTTCAGACTTGGCGCAAAACGCCTATCATGACCCGTGCTCGTATCTTTTTAAAGTATCAAGAATTGATCCGTCAGCATATGGAAGAGTTGGCTGAGATACTCACCGCTGAGCAAGGCAAGACTATTGCGGACGCACGCGGCGATGTGTTTCGCGGCCTAGAAGTCGTCGAGCACGCGGCAGGTATCGCCAATCTACAGATCGGCGACTTTGTCGAAAATGTCGCCTCAGGGGTGGATACTTATAGCATCTGGCAGCCGCTTGGCGTTTGCGCGGGTATCACGCCCTTTAACTTCCCAGCGATGATTCCGCTATGGATGTTTCCAATGGCGATTGCGACAGGCAATACCTTTATTCTAAAGCCTTCTGAGCAAGATCCTATGGTCACTATGCGTTTAGTAGAGCTGGCGCTTGAGGCGGGCGTACCCAAAGGCGTCCTAAATGTCGTCCACGGCGGTAAAGCAACGGTTGATGCCATATGCGATCATCCCGATATCAAAGCGGTATCTTTTGTTGGGTCAACCAAGGTCGGCAAACATGTCTACGAGCGCGCAAGTCAGTCAGGTAAACGCGCGCAGTGCATGATGGGCGCCAAAAACCATGGCGTTATCTTGCCAGATGCCAATAAAGAGCAAACCCTGAACCAGTTGGCAGGGGCGGCCTTTGGTGCGGCAGGTCAGCGCTGTATGGCGCTCTCTGTGGTGGTGCTCGTTGGTGCAGCCGGCGAGTGGATTGATGATATCAAAGCCAAAGCTGAAGGTTTAGTCGTATCTGCAGGCAAGAACGACAAAGATTTAGGGCCGCTGATCTCTCCTCAAGCAAAAGCCCGCGTTGAGCACTTGATAGGCACAGGCGTTGAAGAGGGTGCAAGCTTGTTACTGGACGGTCGCGGCATTAGCGTAGAAGGCTTTGAGCAAGGCAACTTTGTAGGTCCAACCATCTTTGATCACGTCACCACTGATATGCAGATCTATCAGCAAGAGATATTTGGCCCAGTACTTTGTATCATGCGCGCAGATAGTTTGGATGATGCCATTGAGCTATTAAATGCCAATCCACACGGTAATGGCACGGCAATTTTTACCCAATCAGGTGCGGCAGCGCACAAATTCCAGCAAGACGTTATGGTCGGTCAAATCGGTATTAACTTGCCAATTCCTGTGCCGCTACCGATGTTCTCATTCTCAGGCTCGCGTGGTAGTAAGCTTGGTGATTTGGGCCCTTATGGTAAGCAAGCAGTACAGTTTTACACGCAAACCAAGACCGTCACCGCGCGCTGGTTCGATGATGAAGCCAGCCGTAGTGTCAATACGACTATTTCTATGTAGTATTAACTCTATGTAATATGAACTCTATGTAGTATTAATATTGACACTACAGCTCAGGCTTAGCTTGATATACTATCTGTCTGTTTATACTCTTTATAAAGAAGCGACGCGGTGTATCAAGCACAGCTATCGATACAGATAGATAGTGATGCTTTAACACAACAAAGGCTTTAACGTTAAGCCCCCATATTTGTAGTGCATGCACAAGGATGACCTCATGGATTTTACGCTCACCGAAGATCAAATCGCCTTTCGCCAAACGGCTAAACAATTTGCGCAAAAAGCGCTCAAACCGCACGCTGCTGAATGGGATCGCACCTCGCATTTTCCTGTAGATGTGATCAAAAAAACAGGCGAGCTTGGGTTTTTAGGTCTGTATACCAATCCAGATCATGATGGCCTAGGACTGACGCGCTTAGACTCTGCAATGGTATTTGAAGAGCTATCTTGGGGCGATACCTCAGTTGCCGCCTACATGAGTATTCATAATATGGCAGCATGGATGATCGGCGAGTACGGTAGTCATGAGTTATGCCAGCAGTTTTTGCCTAAGATGGTTAGCGGCGAGTGGCTAGGCAGTTATTGCTTAACTGAACCTAATGCTGGCTCTGATGCCGCCTCCTTGCGCACCAAAGCGGACAAACAAGGCGACTATTATGTGTTAAATGGCGAAAAAACTTTTATCTCTGGCGCAGGCTCGACTGATATTTTAGTCGTCATGGCACGTACTGGCGGCGCAGGGCCCAAAGGTGTCTCCGCGTTTGTCGTTGACGCCCATAGCGACGGCATTGAGTATGGCAAAAACGAGCACAAAATGGGCTGGAAAGCACAGCCGACGCGCGCTATTAGTTTTAAAGACGTTAAAGTGCCTGCGTCAAACCTGATAGGCGAGGAGGGTCAAGGCTTTAGTATTGCTATGAAAGGTCTTGACGGTGGGCGTATTAATATCGGTATTTGTGCGGTAGGAACAGCGCAGTCAGCGCTTGAGACCGCTACCAACTACGTGCAAGAGCGCAGTCAATTTGGTAAGCCAATAGCAAACTTACAGTCGGTGCAGTTTAAACTTGCTGATATGCTCACTCAAACCATAACCGCGCGGCAAATGCTGTATTTAGCAGCGAGCAAAGTCGATAATAAGGATCCGCAAGCCTCAGTCTATTGTGCGATGGCAAAACGCTTATCTACTGATCTGTGTTTTGATGTGGCCAATGAAGCTTTGCAACTTCACGGCGGCTATGGTTATCTCAATGAGTATCCGCTAGAGCGTCACGTACGAGATCTGCGCGTGCATCAAATATTAGAAGGCACAAATGAGATTATGCGGGTGATTATCTCGCGTCAACTGCTCCAAGACGATGCACTCGATAAGTTACGCTAAGCGATCTAATCTAACAGCAATTGTCAAAATAATAAGACAAGGAGGTTGTGATGACCGAGTATACCAATCTAAAACTATCAATCGATGGCGCTACCGCGACTATAACGCTGCACAATCCCCCCGCGCATACGTGGACGATGGAGAGCTTGCCTGCGCTCAAACAGCTGATTGCTGATCTCAATGCCAATGATGAGGTTTATGCCATTATTTTACATGGCGACGGTGAAAAGTTCTTTTCAGCGGGCGCGGATCTCAATAACTTCTCAGACGGTGACAAAGGTCGGGCGATCAGTATGGCTATCGCTTTTGGTGAGGCTTTTGAAGCGTTATCAAACTATCGCGGCGTCAGTATCGCTGTGATCAACGGCTATGCAATGGGCGGCGGGCTTGAGTGCGCGCTGGCCTGTGACATTCGTATCGCTGAGGAGCATGCGCAAATGGCCTTGCCAGAGACGGGCGTGGGTTTATTGCCTTGTGCTGGCGGTACACAAAATCTGCCGATGCTGGTGGGCGAAGGCTGGGCCAAACGCATGATACTGTGTGGGGAGCGCGTTGATGCAGCAACGGCTCTGCGCATTGGCTTGGTTGAAGAGGTAACGGCTAAAGGTGAGGGCTTGCAAGTGGCGCAGGAATTGGCTAAAAAAGTCGCCAAGCAATCCCCCGTCGCCGTCAGTTATTCCAAAGCACTGATTCAAGCAGCTAGAGACAACCCACCTGCACAAAACCTGATCAAAGAGCGCGAAGCCTTTGTTAAATTATTTGACACCCAAGATCAGCGCGAGGGCGTACAGGCATTCTTAGAGAAGCGTAAACCCAATTGGCAGAACAAATAATCGCTACTTGAATTGATAGGTCACTTCTATGACAGTTATAAAATATCCCAATAATAAAACAGCTAAAGCTCAATATGGCAATGACGCAGATGCACCAGTATCCGCTGACGCGCCAGTCCTATTTGAGACCAAGCCAACAGACTGCGGTCATCTATTAGGTATCATGACGCTTAATGCGCCAAAGTCGCTTAATGCGCTTAGCGTTGAGATGTGCCAGCTACTTTCAAAGCAGCTTGAAGATTGGCAAGCCGACTCACAAATCGTCGCTATCGTATTAAGAGGCGCAGGTGATAAGGCATTTTGTGCAGGCGGCGATATCCGCAGGCTCTATGACAGCATGTCGGCTGATGCACCGATGCCGAACCCTTATGCAACAGAATTCTTCGGTAATGAGTACCGTCTGTATCGACAGATGCATTTTTATCCCAAGCCGCTCATTCTTTGGGGTGATGGCATTATCATGGGCGGCGGTATGGGATTGATGGCGGCATGTAGTCATCGTATCGTTACTGAGCGTACGCGCTTTGCTATGCCTGAGATTACCATTGGCTTGTTTCCTGATGCCTCTGGTAGCTGGTTTTTGCGGCGTATGCCTGCCAAGTCCGGTTTATTTTTAGGACTCACAGGTGCGCTGTGTAACGGTAGTGACGCGATGTTTACCAGCCTCGCTGAATATGCGGTAGCAGGAGATGATTACGATAAGGTAATAAGTCTCTTAACACAAACAGACTGGCAGCCTGCAACGACACTCAATCAAAGCAGCTTAGATACGGTCACAAGCCAAGCACTAGCAGCATACCCTGTGGCTGATCTGCCTGAGAGTAAGCTGGCACTATATTGGCAGTCTATCTCCCAAATCATGAATAGGGGCGGTCTTGGTGATATCGATGATCTTTTGCGTGATGATGACGCGCTTGCCCAGATAGACGGCAATTTTGCAGCGGATAAATGGACTAAGCGCGCGCTTGCTACTTATCGGCACGGCTGCCCAGTGAGTGCGGCATTGACTTATGCATTGTACGACAAAGCGACAGATCTTTCGCTTGAGCAAGTGCTCTATCTTGAGCTTAATACCGCTGTACACTGCGCGGCAAATCCTGATTTTAAAGAAGGCGTACGGGCGCTGCTGATTGATAAAGACAAAGATCCTAAATGGTCGCGATCGCTTAGCGAGTGTTTATCCCCTGAGGGCCGCGATTATATCGAGCAGCATTTTGACAACCCTTATAGCAAAGACGCGCACCCCCTAAAAGACTGGCTAGGCGCTGATGCTTTGGGCGCGCAATACGTTCGCTAAGCTTTACGTATAGTTGAGTTCCTTTAATAGTGCTATCTCTTAGTCTAAATATGTCAGTTTTTTTGAGACTGACAATAGAATATATAATCAGAACAACAATCATCAAGGAGTGATGACATGAGTCCAAGTAAACATAGCGATAGTCAAAATAAGCCTAATATTGCCTTTATTGGTCTAGGTAATATGGGCGCGCCAATGGCGGAGAATCTGATAAAAGCAGGATATAAGCTCTCGGTGTATGATTTATCACAGGCGGCGCTCGATCGTTTGCAGAGTGCAGGTGCTAGAGTTGCCGATAGCCCAAAGGATGCGGCACGTGACGTCCAAGTCGTCATCACGATGTTGCCAGCAGGCAAGCATGTACACGCGGTCTACTTGGATAGCGAAGAGTCAAACGGTCTACTCTCGGTACTGCCTAAGGGTACACTCGTCATCGACAGCAGCACCATTGCCGCAAGTGATGCACGCAAGGTGGCGACAGAGGCGAGCAAATTAGGCATCGACTTTTTAGATGCGCCAGTCTCAGGCGGCACGGGCGGCGCTATTGCAGGTAGTCTTACCTTTATCGTCGGCGGTAGAGCAGACGCCTTTGCCCGTGCTAAGCCTATCCTTGATGTTATGGGTAAGAATATCTTTCATGCAGGGGATCATGGTGCAGGACAAGTCGCTAAAATATGTAATAACATGCTGCTTGGCATTTTGATGTCAGGGACAGCTGAGGCGATTAACTTAGGGGTCAAAAACGGCCTTGATGCCAAGGTGCTCTCCGAGATTATGCTCCAAAGCTCAGGGCGCAACTGGACGCTTGAAGTGTATAATCCTTATCCTAACGTCATAGAAACCGTACCCTCGAGCAATGGCTACAAAGGCGGATTTATGACCGAGCTTATGCAAAAGGATCTTAACCTTGCCATGCAAACAGCGCAAACAACAGGTGCTGATACGCCAATGGGTGCTAGGGCTACTGAGCTATACAACGAGCACAGCGTCCAGCATGGTGACAAGGATTTTTCCAGTATCATGGCGCTGCATGATAAGTCAGTATTATCGTCCTAATCAGTTTTACTGCCGTATACTTTAATAAGCAATAAAAAGCCGTTGATGCTACTCACGATAGCACCAACGGCTTTTGTTATTACAAACCAATTTAACTTTGTAGCTCATACACCAAGGTCTGAATATCTTTGGCCGCTTCTCGTAGTCTTGGTACATGGCTTAGTAGTTCATCGAGCGATACTCGTATCGTTGGCGCGTGTATATAGAGCGAGCCCAAATAGCGAGATTTTTTATCAGATATGGCAACGGATACCGCTACCATCTCAGATATAAACTCCTCATTATCGATACCGACGCCTGTCTTGGCAATGTGATCAAGCTCAGTATTTAAAGCACTGATATCGACGATGGTGTTTTTAGTGAACTTATCGAGCGCTAAGCTTTGGAGCACCTTGCGCCGACTCTCCAGACTTAACTGACTTAAATACAGTTTACCCGTTGCTGTGCACCACATGGGTGACTTAATACCTACTGGCAAGTAGATTTGCAAGGGTAGTTTAGTCGCAACCCTATTGGTATAGATCATATCGGTATGATAGGGAATACCAATGCCGCAAGTCTCTTTTATATCGTCTACCAGCTTTTGTAATATGATTTGCCGCTCGTTAAAGAACTGCCTATGTTGCCAAAGCTCAACACTTAGATTGCGCACGCGCTTGCCAGGGATAATACCGCCACCGATATCGACTGCAACAAAACCTTCATCAACCAGATTTTGTACCAAACGATGTATTGTTGGTTTTGGAATATCGAGCATTTGTGAGAGCTCAAGGGGCGAGATAGGTTTGGATGAATAGGACACCGCTTCGATAATTTCTAACACGCGAGTAATAGAGGATACTTTGGGCATAGAAGAAGCTCAGTATAGATAAAGAGAGTAGTTAGAAAGTTTGAATTCACTGAAATGTATATAAACCAGTAACAGTAAGTATAAAGAATTACGATAATAATCACTAGTTTATAGCGATAAACTTTACTAATTTATGAATCTTATTATTAATATGTTCAACTATCATAGATACATCAACTCACAAACCGAAACAAATGGTAGTAATAAGTAATAGAATATTTACTGTCTAAAATACATTTATAGTCCATTATACAGAAACATCTTGAAATACTTTCTTTATCTCGAATTTGTATATTTACTTGAGTTTAGGGAGTAGTAGGTCGTAAAAAGCAAGTGTTTTAGGTTGCTAGGTGCCACTAATTACAATATGCATGCAATCTTTACATAATACTAAACAAAAGGGGTCTCTGAGGGGATGACTTTTGAAGCTAAAATTGTTTTAATCTGCTCAACAAAAAAATGATTATGCAAACCATCCAATCAATCATTTTTATGGGCAAACAATCCCACACTTTAGGAGAGAGTTATGAAATTCATCAAATTATCTTTGGTTACTGCTGCTGTAATGGCATCAACTGCTGCTATGGCCGCTGAGCCAGCTTATCAGTACAGCAGTGATAACGGCATTATCCGTAACACTACTGGTGCTGTTGTTGGTACGACTAAAACTATCTTTAACACGCTTACTAACCCAGCTTCTGTTAGTGCTGAAGTGGGTTCATTAGGTTACGGTGCAAACGTTGGCTTTAGCGTTAACGAAAAAGTAGAACTACAAGCGGGTTGGGCAGGTGGCGATGTTGCTGACCTATTTGGCGGTGACTTTGACGTTGAAGATATCGAGTATGACGTTGATTCAGACTTTAGTAACCCGTACCTAGGCGTTCAAGTACGTCCTGCTGGTAACTGGTTCACTATGGGTGCTGGCGTAATCGTACCTGATAATGAAATTGATATCAGATCTGATGGTAACAATGGTACGTTTGAAATTGATAACGAAACATATACTGGTGTTGGTGAGTTAAGAGGTAGTGTCAAGCATCGCAACGAACTTGCTCCTTACCTAACCGTTGGTTTCCGCCCTAATATCAGCAATAATTTTGGTGTATTTGGTGAAGTTGGTGCTGCATACTTAGGTGATGTAAACGCTACAGTAACTGCTACTGGTCCTGATCTACAAGGTGCTGCTGCTGCTGCAAACCGTGAGCTTGAAAATGAAGACTACTTAGAGTGGTTACCTATCGTGAAGTTAGGTGCAACTTACCGCTTCTAATATCAGTTTATAAATAACTGATACGATAAAAAGACGTCCTTTGGGGCGTCTTTTTTTGTGTGTAAGCTTTTTATTTACAAAGTAATTATTATTTGCAGCTTAGGTAGTAGCACAATGCGATAAATACTTTGCGTATCCTTTATCCTAATTGGCGTAACATCTTCGTTATCCGTGTTTATCAACAGCTCATCAATTAATTGTGCGTAGTTGATACCCATACCTTGCGCTAGCGTGTAATTGTGCACTTTGATAAAGCACTCTTTGACTTGCCATAGTAAACGACTCAGATGCGCGCGTTTTATAGTATTCAGCTTGTCTAAAACAGCCAGCTCATCAGTATGATAATACCGCTGTACAATAGACCATTTCACACTTTGTACCTCTATATCGATACCGACTGGTCTATGACTGCTGACAACGACCGCAACCCTATCAACGGAATGACTAAAGCAGACATAATAACGGTGATGAATAAGCCGATAAGGGAACTGGGTCTCATCTAAATCATCATAGATTGCAAGCTTTTGCAGTAAGTGCTGAAGTAAATCTCGTACGCCTTTACGTTGTTGCTGCCGCTCATAATTAAATGCACTATTCGTGTTGTTTTGACCATCATGATGGGTAGATGCTATTTTTGCGCTCATACACCAAGTGCTGTTATCGAGTTGGATATAGCTTAAATTATATAGTGAGAAGGGCATAGTTGATAAGATCATGAGTATGAGTATGAGTATGAGTACTATTGAGAATAGCATGCTTTAAAGTCGTAAAAAACCCAGCAATGCTAAGGTTGCTGGGTTGTGTTTTTTTAACGAGGCTCTTTTGCTAATGCAAGTTTATACTTAAATTTAGTAAGACAACTCAGCACGGCGGTTTAGAGCATAGGCCGCCTCGGTCATACCAGTAGCAGCAGGACGCTCTTCGCCATAGCTAATAATTTGAATATTATTGATAGCAACGCCTTGATTAGCTAGATAGTCACGAGCCGCCGCCGCACGGCGCTCTCCTAGAGCGATGTTATATTCACGGCTACCGCGCTCATCCGTATGACCTGCGATAAGGACACCAGCAGCTGGGTTTGAGCTCAACAGATTGACGTGTTGATTGAGTACGCTAGCAGCTTGCGCTGTAATGTTGCTACTATCAAAGTCAAAATAGACGACCGCTTGCAAATTATCAGCAGCACTAACAACCATACCTGGATTGTCAACGAGAACGGCACCTGAATAAGCGACCTGACCGCTAGGTACACCTAGGGGTGCAACAACAACTTCAGAGGTTGCTCTTTTAGTGGCACAGCCTGAGGTAATGGCTATAGCGCTTGATAATACGGCTAAGGTTGCCACTTTCGCAAAACGACTATTGAGAGTAGAGTGAGTAATGATTGACATATAAATCTCCTAAAGTTGAAATAACATTCTTATTTTTAAAACCACTTAATATACCACTTAGCTCATTGCTACTTATCATATAACTCATGTTAATTTATGTAAGTATCATTACTGTAATTACAAAGACCGTTTATTTAATCACCAGCGACCTTTATCCCAGTTCTCAGGATTGGCCCAATACTTATTGTTTAGCCAATTGGGTAGAACTTTATAATCATAAAGATTAAATTGCCATAAAGTAATTGGATGTTTAGCTACAGCAGCACTTAAAGGTCTGCTTGGGTTGACGGCTTGCTCTTTGTTAACGATATCAAAAGGAGTAAATCCGTAAGCTCGCAAATCTATAGTACTATCAATAGCTATAAGTAAGTGAGCGGCATATAAATCACGATAGCGCATTAGTAAAGGGATATAGTGCTGTATCATCTCATCTGATAATGTTGGTAGCCAAAAACAAACCAGCTCATGACGCTTGTGTATCTGCTGCTGATCAAGTGCAGGTAAGGTTAAGAGATGAGTATGGTCTTTTTTTGACTTGATATCGTTTGATGCTTTATTAAGCTGTGTTTGTAGTGATGCAAGTGCGGCTTTATCCTCTGCCACCCATAACATCTGTGTACTATCAAAAGCAGGCACCTCTGATGCTAATTCTGGAAGCAGCTCCTCTACGTAAGCCACAAGCATTGGCAGGCTAACGTTTGAGTGCTCTGTTTTTCGCTGCGTCATAAGAGTGCCTTTTTATGAAATGAAAATCTACTCTGCCATTAAATCACTTTATATGGCATTAGCCAATTAATAATACGACTTAAAGCTATCGATGACTCTTAAAGCTAAGTTTAAGTTTTTCGGTAGCGTAACTTGAAATCTAGCAAATCAAATCAATGTAAGCTAATAATGTAAAGTCACTCAATTGAACGAACCATTCTACCTCTAACAAAAATGCTCTCAATCTACAATTAATAATAGGAATGACCATGTCTGCTGACACTCCCCAAATTATCAACCCTGAGATGGCTGATGTACCCCTTCATGAGCCAAGCAAAATCCATCTAAAAGACTATAAGCGCCCAAGCTTCGATGTCGAGACCGTCAATTTGGACATTCAATTATTTGATGAGCATGCGACAGTCGAAAGTACGCTGGTTATGAATCGTCAGACCGAAGGCGACTTGGTGCTATATGGTGAGGACGTTGAGCTGCTCACCATTGAACTCGATGGTGAAGTGCTGGCTACTGAACGTTATAGCATCAATAACGGTAAGCTGACCATTACAGATGCGCCAGATAGTCTAAGTTTGCATATAAAGGTGCGTATCCATCCGCAAACCAATACCGCGCTTGAGGGTCTGTACATCGCAGGCACGGGTAGTGAGACCATGTTCGTCACTCAGTGCGAGCCAGAAGGCTTTCGCAAGATTACCTATTATCCTGATCGACCTGATGTGCTGGCGGTGTTTACGACGCGTCTAGAGGCAGACAAGCGTTATCCGACGCTGCTTGCCAATGGTAATTTGATTGAACAAGGTGAAGTCATAGGCGCGCCTGATCGTCATTATGCTATTTGGGAAGATCCGACTAATAAGCCAAGCTATCTGTTCGCTTGCGTTGTCGCAAACTTAGATGTATTAACCGATCATTTCACAACTAGTGAAGGGCGAGAAGTCACCCTTGAGTTGTACGCAAAGTCTGATGATATTGATAAATGTCATGTCGGTATGCAAGCATTAAAGGACTCGATGTTGTGGGATGAGGTCAATTATGGGCGCGCCTATGATTTAGATCGCTATATGATTGTGGCGGTGAGCCAGTTTAATATGGGCGCTATGGAGAACAAAGGTCTCAATATCTTTAATACCGCTTGCGTATTGTCTAGTCCTGAAACGACAACCGATGCGCGCAGCTTTAATGTAAAAGCAGTCATCGCTCATGAGTATTTTCATAATTGGACGGGCAACCGTATTACCTGCCGCGATTGGTTTCAGCTGTGTCTAAAAGAGGGCTTTACTGTATATCGGGATCAGTCGTTCTCAGCCGATCAGCAATCAAGTGCGGTGCAGCGTATAGACGATGTAGCGATGCTGCGCGCGCATCAGTTTGCAGAGGACGCAGGACCACTCGCGCATCCTGTACGTCCTGAGAGCTTTGTTGAGATTAATAACTTTTATACCACCACTATTTATGAGAAAGGCGCAGAAATCGTACGCATGATTGCTAATATGCTCGGCGCTGATAATTTCCGTCAAGGCACTGATGAGTATTTTCGCCGTTATGATGGACAAGCGGTCACAGTAGAGGATTTCTTATCAGCGCTTAGTATCACTGATAGTAAGGTTGAGGACTTTATCGACTGGTATCGTCAGCCCGGTACGCCTGTGTTGTCTGGCCATCAAGACTATGATAGCGAGACGCAGACGCTCACTATTACTTTGAGTCAGCAGACGCGCCATGTCGCTGGATTTGACGCGCCAAAGCCTTTGCCAATTCCGGTTGCGATGGCTTTGTTTGATCAAGACTCAGGTGAGATCATTAGCGAGCGTATGCTATTACTTGAGCAAGCGGCGCAAACCTTTGTGTTTGACAATGTAGGCAGTAACCCTGTGGTGTCCTTGCTACGCGATTTTAGCGCACCTGTGCAATTGAATTATAATTATCAAGATACCGATTTAGCGTTTTTGCTGACTCATGAGACCAATGGTTTTAACCGCTGGCAAGTGACGCAAATGCTGGTCAATCGTATATTACTGCCCAGTAGTGACGCTAAGAGCAGTCCTGATATTTACTTGCAAGCACTAGTGGCGACCCTGCCTAAGCTTGCAGTAGATGATCCTATGTTAGCGGCGCGCCTGCTCGATATCCCATCACCGCAGGAGCTGGCATCAGCGACGCACAAAGACTACGATCCAGAGGTCATCAAACAAGAGCGTGAGAATCTATACAAACAAGTCGCCCTTGCGCTAAAGGATCAATGGGCAACTATCTATGAGCAGTTGCCATTACAAGCCTATACTGATACCCCAGAAGCACTAGGCAGGCGCGCCCTACGTAATGTAGTACTAGATATGGCATTGACAGCCAAGGTCACAGGCGCGGATCAGTGGGCTAAGCAGCAGTATGACAATGCCAGCTGTATGACTGAGCGTTTTGGGGCGCTAAGAGCTATTGTCAATCATCAGCTAGAGAGTTGTAATGTCTACTTAGCTGATTTTTACGAGCGGTTTAATACGGATGACTTGGTCATCGACTTATGGTTTAGTGTGCAAGCATCTAATACTCATGTGACTACTGATACTATTAAATCGCTACTAGCGCACAAGGACTTTGATTGGAATACGCCGAACCGTATACGTTCGGTAATAGGTGCATTTACCGCGCAGCCTGCGGTGCTCTGGACCTTTGAGGGTTTAGATATCTATGTCGATGTTATCAAAAGATTAGATGAGGCCAATCCAGTGGTTGCATCGCGTATGCTACAAGTGCTGGCGCGTTGGTATACTTTGGTTGAACCGCGCCGCACTATGGCACATGAAAAACTGCTTGATCTACAGCAAAAAGCCACCTCTAAACATGTGCTTGAAAGTTTAGAGAGCGTACTGGGCGCAGCTGGTAAATAAAGTTGTCGAATGATTTAGATAAAAGGCTAAACTGCTATGTCAGTTTAGCCTTTTTATTTTTAAGAGATGCTAAGGTATGCAAAGCGATAAAGATTATAGTTCATGATAAATCGAGTTAAATGCTAAGTTAGGCACTGATTCTAAGCACTGATTCTAGGCACTGATTCTAGGCACTGAGGACATCAATTATGAACAAGATGATATTTGGGGTGGTCTTTAGTTTATTGTGGTCATCAGCGTTTATAGCGGGTAAGTACTCGGTTGATTATATGTCACCGCTTAGTTTTTTGAGCGTGCGGTTTTTATTGGCAGGTATGTTACTACTAGGTCTGTATCAGGTATTAAAGCGGCGACACAAGTTAAAGATATCAACTAATAAAACAGAACTTCTAAGTCGCTCAATGTGTCGTGATGCCATTATTTTAGCGCTACTTAACTACGTGTTGTATCTTGGGCTATCTTACTCAGGCTTGCAGTATGTATCACCAGAGCTTGTAGTGTTACTAGTATCTACCACACCGTTTTTAACCGCTTTTGCGCAGTCATATTTAAGTAAAAAGTGGTCGGCATATTTGTGGATAGCATTAACACTTGGGTTTTTAGGCGTTGTCGTTGTGCTTGTAGCTCGTGTGGGCGAGGTAGAGTCGCTACTGAGTCAGCTGCAAAACCCTGCTCAAACGGATGAGTTTTTATGGGGTGTCGGATGTGTATTGCTATCCGTAGTTGCTCTAGCGGCTGGCACCTTATACTATCAGCTTATCGCTTCTAGTCATAACGTAGTGGCGCTGACAGGACTACAAAATCTAAGTGCAGGCGTTATGTTGTTGCCCTTTGTATCAGTATTTGCTTGGGGACAAGCCTTGAGCGTACCGATATTTGTATACGCGCTCTTGTACCAAGTCATCTTGATATCAGGCGCGGCTATGCTGATGTGGTTTCAGCTTATTCGCTGGTTTGGCTCAGGATATGCTTCGGCTTTTCATTTGCTCAATCCAATATTTGCAACGCTTTTATCTGTCTGGTTGTTTGATATTGATTTAAGTGTAAGTGACGTTATTGGCACAATAATGGTGGTCATTGCTATGGGGATCATTAGCTTAGATGTCGTTAGTATTAAAGCCAAAGAAAATCCTGTGTCACTTTAAAATTTCTACCTCGCAGCCAAAAGCCCACCTACGAGTAGATGGGCTTTTGTATTTGGGCAGTTAGTTGTTGCTCATTAACGATTGGGTAAAACGTCTTTGACCATATTACGCAAATTGTGTAGCGCGGCTACGCTACTCTCCCAGTCGAGGCAACCATCGGTGATAGAGACGCCATATTCAAGCTTGCTTAAGTCTTCGGTGAGCTTTTGATTACCACCTTTTAGGTGACTCTCAACCATCATACCGATGATAGATTTGTTACCGTTTTCGATTTGCTCAGCGACGTTATTGATGACCATGGGCTGCAAGTAAGGATCTTTGCCTGAGTTGGCATGACTTGAGTCAATCATAATTTTGGTACTGGTTTTACCTTTCTCAAGCTCATTCTCAGCGGCTGCTACTGCCGTCTCATCATAGTTTGGCTTACCATTACCGCCGCGCAGTACCACGTGCGCATAAGGGTTGCCTTTAGATTTGATAATAGAGACTTGACCGTCTGAGGATAACCCCAAGAAGCTATGAGGCGCTTTGACCGCTTGCATAGCGTTGACGGCGACAGTCATACCGCCGTCGGTACCGTTTTTGAAGCCAACTGGACAAGATAGACCCGAGCTCATCTCGCGATGCGTTTGGCTCTCAGTGGTACGAGCACCAATAGCTGACCAGCTAATCAAGTCTTGCATGTACTGCGGTGTATTTGGGTCTAAGGCTTCAGTCGCGCAAGGTAAACCCTTCTCATTAAGATCAATGAGCAATCTGCGCGCGCTGCGCAAACCCTTCTCGATATCGAAGCTATCATTCATATCAGGATCGTTGATCATGCCTTTCCAGCCAACCGTAGTACGCGGCTTTTCAAAATAGACCCGCATAACGATAAAGATGGTATCTTCCAGCTCTTTTGCCAGCTTAGCCAAGCGGTCGGCATATTCGTGCGCAGCCTTTATGTCATGGATAGAGCAGGGGCCGATGACGATAAACAAGCGCTTATCTTTACCATCTAAGATGTTTTGAATGGTTTGACGTCCTTTTAGGACAGTTTGATACGCGGACTCTGAGAGCGGTAGCTCAGCTTTTAATTCAGCTGGCGTAACTAGGGGGATGAATTGTTCAATATTCACGTCGTCAATGTCTGCATTATGGGTAGCTGGTGTTGTCATGATTATATCGTCTAGCTTATTTATAGGAACAATCATTATGAGGTCAAAAGTAGTCGTTGACAAGGGGACAAGAGTAGTTAATTGACTGATAACTGGAATGCCAAAACCAATGTTTTGTTATACTTGCGCTGATATTAGTCTTTTTAGGCGTCGCTATACTCTATAATTCTTTAAAATTTATTATTGTTTGCCTAACATCTTGAGCGTTTCGCTATTTGGGCTGCGCTCACGTATGATGGCAGCCTAAACGCTTAAGCACTTAGAAGTCTGTATAAGCGTCTAGGTGGTTAGCGTCCAATAATGGCTTGTGCTATATTTTAGTTTGTACCCAACTCCACCTTATATCTAATAGCGGTTAGGATCCTATCATGCCAGAATCTGTAACACCTTTTAAGCAAAGTCCTTTGTCTGATACTCTTGCTACTGATCAGGCATCAGGCCCTTTGGTGATAGGGATAGTCGCAGGAGAGGTCTCAGGCGATAGCTTGGGTGCTGATTTTATGGCGCAGATGAACAATTTGCGCGGTGATATTATCTGGATCGGCGTTGGTGGTAGTAAGATGCAAGCGCAAGGTCTGCAAAGCTTATTTCCGCTATCACGCTTAGCAGTTATGGGCTTGGTTGAGGTGATGTCGCAATTGCGAGATCTATTTAAGGCGCGGCGTGAGCTACTGACTGCCTTTGATGGCGCGAACATTGATTGGTTCGTGGGCATCGATGCCCCTGATTTTAATTTACGCGTTGCCAAAAAGCTTAAACCCAAAGGTGTGTTTTGCGTGCAATACGTGAGCCCATCGATATGGGCCTGGCGTGAGTCACGTATTCACGGTATCAAGGCGGCAACCAACTTGGTGCTGTGCTTATTTCCCTTTGAATTGCCTGTGTATGAGCAGTATGATCATCCAGCGATCTGCGTTGGACATCCGCTACTACGCACTATAGATCAAGCGCTCGTTCAGACGCCGATGACCCAGCTACGTAGTGAGCTAGTCTGGCACAATGATGGCTTACAGCAGTTTTTTACCAGCCGTTTCAATGCAGTTAGTCAGCTCATCTGCGTGATGCCAGGGTCGCGCCGCAGTGAGATTACTGCTATTTTACCGGTGATGCTTGATGGTATTCAAAAGCTCATACTCCTAGATCCAAAGCTATGCTTTATTATCCCAACGGTTGATCAAAACCATCAGTATATTGTACAAGAGGTAATCGATAAGCGCTCAGAATCACTGCGAGCTGCAATCGTTGTAGTTTATGATGACAGCCTACCTACCTTTAGTCAGCAGGCAATGGCAGCCTCTGATATGGTCATGCTCGCCTCAGGTACAGCAACCCTTGAGGCGATGCTACTTGAGCGGCCTATGGTTGTGATCTACCAGTTAAATCAGCTGACTTATCGGATTGCTAAGCGTCTGGTTAAAGTGCCCTATGTAGCACTGCCCAATATCTTGGCAGGCGATGCCATCATCCCTGAACTCATTCAAGAGCAAGCAACGGGGGAGAACATTTGCCGTACTGTCATGCAACTGCTCCAGCCGCGCGCTTATGATGAGCAATTAAGGGCTTTGGTTGAAACCAAAAAAACTCTGCAACAGCAAAGCAATCACAATCCTGCCAATAGCGCCGTGCAACAATATTATGCCCAAAAGGTTCGGTATTTTAAATCATAAATATTAACAACAAGTCCGCTAAGTTATGAGTCAAATAGAGCAGATCATCGTACTCGACGATACTATCGGGAACATTGATATTAAAGATCAATATGTCAGTTTAAACGCACCGATTACGTTATCAGGTCAGCTCAATATCACTAAGCTGATCGCTGATAAAACCTTCAGTTCTATGTCATCACCATTACAAATAGGGGTAGATGAAGCAGGTCGCGGTCCATTACTCGGCTGCGTTACTATAGCTGCCGCTATCTTGCCTAATACCTGGTCAGATCTAATCGAGCATCAGCCGTTACAGAACACGCCGCTCTGTACACTCACTGATTCCAAAAAGCTCAGTGAAAAAAAACGCGATATTCTATATCCGCTCGTGCAAAAGTATGCACTTGGTTTTGTTGTCGCTGAGATACCTGCTGCGGTGATCGATCAGATTAATATTTTGGCCGCAACCATGCTCGGTATGCGCTTATGTAGTGAAACGTTGCTAAAGGCAATAGCCCAGCATTTCGCTACAATAGTGGTAGGAGGGCAGAATGAGCTCAATAAAGAACAGATTGAGATACTCATCGATGGTAATCGCTGTCCAGATCTTGACTATTTAATACTTGAGAAGCTAGGGCTACCACCATCCGCCATTGATTGCCAAGCTTGGATAAAAGGGGATGCGCGTCATACCAGTATAGCGGCAGCTAGTATCTTGGCAAAAGTCAGTCGCGACAAAACTATGTATGAGATGGATGCGCGGTATCCAAACTACACTATCGCCCAGCATAAGGGCTATCCGACTCGTGCACACATAGCTGCTATCGATACCTACGGCGTATTGCCGGAGCATAGACGTAGTTTTGCGCCCATAAAACATATGCAATGAATACACTCATCATAACTGTATTTAATCAAAACAATAACATCTGCTAGTAAAAATAGCCTAAGTAATAATACTTAAATCCCTGAAATATAACATATTTTGGATATAAACAATTTGATAAATAATGTCTCATTACTATTGAAAACTGTGTATCTTACGTTTATAGTTTGTAACTAGAGTCTAAACAGCATTCTAGTATTATCAAACAATCGAGGACTGATGATGGTTTCAACACTGGCAGCGAAGCGTTCAAGCGCACTACTTTTTTCTATTTTGTTTCTAGCAGCATGTGGGGGCGGTGGGGGCGGTGGTGATGGTGGGGGCAGCGATTCAAACACGAGTTCTGGCGCAGATGAAGCTGTTGAGCCGAGTGTACCTAGTGAAGTAGAGAGTGATATTATAGTCTCAGACCCAATTGTTTCAGACTCAGATACCTCCGTACCTGATGAGCCAGAGGATGAACAAGATGATCCAGTAGACCCAGCCCCTGTTGCTTTAGACAATGATACTAAAGCTGCGCTAGCTGCTAATAACACGATCAGTCTGGCACGTACTAGTTGCGGTCTTAATGGTTTGTCAGATGACGCAGAGCTTGGCAATGTTGCTATTAAACACGGTAATTATATTAGACATGTGTACGCCAACAGCACACCTACATCCTTTAATGCCCATACTGAAAACTCTATTAGCGACATCGCTGCGGTTACAGGCAACAATAATCCTTTTTTCGGTGGGGTGAGTTTTGGTAAGCGTTTATCTAATGCAGGCTATAGCAACGTCAACCATGGCGTTACCGAAAATATTGCGCAGACAGTATACTATAGCACTGCTGATAATATAGTCGCGTCAGAAGTTGCTGCGCTCTCGATGACTAAGTCATTACTAGCTGCACCTTACCATTTACGTTCGCTTATGATGCCAGGGTCGAGTCTAACAAGTTCAAGTATGGTTGCCTACGAGCCGTTTAACAAATCGGGCTTTAAACATGCCAAAGGCTATGTGCTGGTCAATCATGCAGCGGTGACCGATTCAAGTAAAAATAACACTGTTGAGGGTATCTTTACCTACCCTTGTAATGGCGTTACTGGCACAGTTACTGCCCTTTATAACGAAAGCCCCAATCCATTTAGAAATCCAAATGGTGGATTGCCTACTAGAGATTTGCGCACTAATCCAATCGGGCAACCTGTTTATATCAACATGCCTTCAGCCCAAAGTATCAAAGTGAGTAACATAAAGTTCCGTGATATGAAACGCAATGTCGATATACCGGTCAAATTGTTGGATAGTAATGATGATCCGTTTAAAGGGACCAATTTTGAACTACCAGCAAATGAGGCCTTTATCATGCCGCTCACAGACAGTCTAAAAAGCTGCGAGGCTAAACGTACTCAGAATCAAAGTCAGCAGTGTGGACTGTATGGTAATAGTGAATACCGCGTCAGCTTCGACGTCTTAGTCGACGGTAAAGATATGCAAAGCAAATCGTTTACCTTTAAGACAGGCAAAGTAAGTTATTAGTATACAAACAAGGTCAGTCTACTAAAATTGCAACAGACTCAATAGACAATAAAAAGTATAAGGTATCCCCTTATACTTTTTTATTTGTCTTTTACTTAAACTATCTAAAGATCATGAATGGGGTTCAAGGTCGAATTTGACCGTTATCAGATAATCAAATCATATAGGGCAGTTAATGAGCGCTAAATCGTCAAGCAATTACTCAGGAATACTGGTTATTTTACTCCTGTTGCTACCCGCTCATGATGGTATAGATAGAACCTACTTAAGCGATATTTATATCAAAGACTTTGATGCATTAGTGACTAATCTACGAGCGGATACTGAGAATGGCATAGGGAATAAGACGCCGATTGATGTGACTAGTAATGATAGAGCAGTAGATAATCGTATTGATGACAGTGCAGCAGGTCTAGAAAATGAAAACGATGATGATGTCGCCTTGATGGCCAATAACGAGTTTAACTCAGCAAGACGTCATTGCGGGTTAGATACCTTATCGCTAGATACTGAGCTGACCAAAATTGCACTACAGCACGCCAACTACATTAAATATGCCTTTGAGAATGCGGCGGTGACTAGGTTCAATCCGCATTACCAAATAGCTATTAAGGATATCGATTCGGTAACGAGTACAAATAATCCGTACTTTAGTGGACTCGATGTCCAGAACCGAATGTTTAATGCAAACTATCCTAATATAAATTATGGCATCACAGAGAACATCGCCCAGACAAGATATTATCATTCAGCAGGCAGACTCATCTCTCCTAGCATTGCTACGACTTCGATGGCAAAGTCATTAATGGCAGCGCCTTATCATTTGCGCTCATTGATGACGCCGCAATCAAAACTCGTCGGTACAGCAGTAGTCGGCTACAAACCTTTTGACATGGATAAAGACAATAATCAAGGCTATATGCTAGTCACCAATGCAGCGGCGACAAGGGCTACATCAAGAGCAGCATTCTCTGGCGTTTTTACTTATCCCTGTCAAGGTGTCACTGAAACGGTAACAGGACTCTATAACGAAACGCCCGATCCTGTAAAGCATACGGGCCGTAATTTGAGTACTGATCCAATAGGCCAGCCCATATATATCAATGTGCCAAACGCTAAGCAAATTCAAATCATCAATGTTGAGTTTTATGATATTGAGCGAGATATAAATGTGCCCACGCACATCCTTAGTTATCAGAACGATCCGTATAAAGATACAGAGTTTGCACTGCCAGCGAACGAGGCTTTTATATTGCCTATTACTGATGCGCTAAGTAGCTGCAGGGGCATGACGAGAAAGAGCAAGAACTGCGGACTACATGGTAATAGTGAGTACCGAGTCCGCTTTGATATTGTACAGAGTGATAATCGTATACAGAGTCAGTCGTTTACCTTTAGAACAGGCGCTGTGAACTACTCGTAATATAAAGTGAAATAGGCGATTTATCTGTCGTTGTATTGATCATCTAAAACGAAGATCCTGGCTGCTTTAAAAACTCCTCTTCTTTGTCAGTAGATGTGCGACCCAGCACTTCATTGCGATGCGGATAACGGCCAAACTGATCAATAATGTCTTTATGACGATGCTCAAAGTCTAAAGTATTTGCATCGTTTAACTGCTTAAACAGAGGCAAGTAACGCTCATGAATCATAGCCGATTCTGAATGCATAAAGGGCATAATCGTAAATCTGCGCCACTCCATAGGCAAACTATTAAAATGCGGCTGCTCGATGGCTTCTTGCGCAAGGACTAACGCCATACCATCTTGAGCAAAGGCGCAAGCCTCGTCGCGGCATAGATTGCGCGAGAACTGATCAAGCACAATAATCTCAGCCAAACGTCCTGCCAGCGCTGTGATTGAGCTATTGCTATCAGCAGTCGCGTCTGCAATACGCCAGCTTACGCATTCACCTTGTTTAGCAGCTTGCCAAATATCACCAAATTTGTCCGCTATCTGCTGATCAAAATTGTCATTTTGTTCAAACCAGCAGGCCTCGTTGTCCTTATCAAACCAAAAATCCAATACTGCGCGGGCGTCAATATTGAGATGCGTCAAGTCGATATTCTTGGGATCGAGCTGTGATGAATGAGCTTGGTTTGAGGCGTTGGAATAATCAGTAGATAGCGACATAAGATATTCTAATTATGATGGATTTAGTCTACTATAGCGCAAATATTTATATCTGTCATGATGCCAACAGCAGCTATTAGGTAACCTCTTATGAATTCTAAAAACGCCGTAAAAACTCCTAACTCCGCACTACCGCCAACCCCTTATTATCTGCTTGACGAAGCGGCAATCGTTGCCAACATGCAGATTATTGCTCGGCTATGTGAATTATCAGGCGCGAAAGCATTGCTCGCGCTTAAATGCTTTGCGACTTGGGGCGTATTTGATGTTATGCAGCCTTACTTGCATGGTACAACCTCATCATCACTCAACGAGGTGCGGTTAGGCTATGAAACTTTTGGTGATAATGCTGACAATAGTAATGAAGGTAGTAGCAAAGACAAAAAAGAAACCCATGCCTATAGCGTGGCCTATAGCGCAGGCGAGATTGACGAAGTACTAAGCTATGCCGATAAGATTATCTTTAATTCTATCTCACAGCTTAATAGCTTTAAAGATAAGGCTTGTGCACAGAATATTCCAGTAGGACTACGCTTGAACCCAAAGACTAGCAATTCATCTTTTATCATTGCTGATCCAGCGCGTCCCTTTAGCCGTCTGGGTGAGCATGACAAAGATAAGATTGCCGCGGTGCTTGGTGATATCACAGGTGTTATGATCCATAACAACTGCGAGAACGACAGCTTTGCAGCCTTTAGCGAAAGTTTGGCTGATATTGAAGATAGATTTGGTGACGTGTTGGCGCAGCTTGACTGGGTCAGCTTAGGCGGCGGCATTCATTTTATCGCCCCTGATTATCCACTAGAAAAACTCGCTGATAGATTAAAAGGCTTTAGTGAAAAATACGGCGTACAAGTCTATCTTGAGCCGGGTGAGGCAAGTATTCATGGCGCAGGCTCATTAGTCACCACAGTATTAGATACTATGCACAATGAAAAGAACTTAGCTGTCGTCGATGCTTCTATTGAAGCGCATATGCTAGATTTACTGATTTATCAAGAGTCAGCGTCTATCGCTACTATTAATGAGAGTGTCGTTGATATAGTTCCTGTGAATAAAGAGCAGGCAGATGATGATACGATTATCTACGGTCGCTCATGTTTGGCAGGTGATATCTTTGGCGAGTATGCACTACCTAACCAGTTACAGGTAGGTGATACCATCGCGTTTGGTAATGCCGCAGGCTATACGATGGTGAAGAAAAACTGGTTCAATGGCGTGGGCATGCCAGCGATTGTCATTCGTCGCCTTGATGGCAGTATCTATATTCAGCGCAAGTTTGATTACCAAGATTACAAGGATAGCTTGTCTTAAATAACTGCGTTGCTCAATCTGCTTAAACGCTAAAAAACAAAGGTTTAGAGATAACTATCTGTAGTTTTTGTTACTGTATTTTTATACATTATTTTTACTATTAACAGAATAAAAATTGTTATAATCGCCACGGGCAAATAGCTATCGACTAAAAACGATGTTTGCCCGACGGGTGCGTGGGTTTTCCTCGGTCTTCCTTTTTCATTCACGCACATCATTCACTCGTTGCTGTTTTGCATAGCCATATCACTGGTATCGACAGGGACACAAAGGAGGATTGTTCATTGAACACAAACCAAACCAAACCCAGCAAAAAAGACGTACTTATCATCGGTGCAGGCGGCGTCGCGCAAGTAGTCGCCCATAAATGTGCGATGCACAATGACGTGCTCGGCGAGATTCATATTGCCTCTCGCACCAAGGATAAATGTGATGCCATCGCTCAGAGCGTAAAAGACAAAGGCAGCTTTAAGCAAGCTGCTGTCTTGCATACGCATGAAGTCGATGCTATGGATACTCAAGCTGTCATCGATCTTATCAACGATACCGGTATTCAAATCTTAATTAACGTCGGCTCGGCATTTATCAATATGACCGTATTAGAAGCTTGTATCGAGACGGGTACAGCCTACATCGATACCGCCATTCATGAGGATCCGCGCAAAATTTGCGAGACGCCGCCATGGTATGACAACTATGAGTGGCAGCGTCGTCAGCGCTGTGCGGACAACAATGTCACGGCGATTTTGGGCGCAGGCTTTGATCCTGGTATGGTCAACGCTTATGCGCGTCTGGGCTATGACATGATGGATGCAGGCTCAGTCACTGATATCGATATCATTGACATAAACGCTGGCGATCATGGTAAGTATTTTGCCACTAACTTCGATCCTGAGATTAATTTTCGTGAGTTCACGGGAACCGTCTACTCTTGGCAAGATAGCCAGTGGCAGTCGAATAAAATGTTTGAGGTCAAACGTACTGACGATTTGCCAGTCGTTGGCATGCAAAACAGCTACTTGAGTGGTCATGATGAAATTCACTCATTGTCAGCCAATTTAGATGTGCCCAATATACGCTTTTGGATGGGCTTTGGTGAGCACTATATCAATGTGTTTACCGTCTTACAAAGCTTAGGTCTGTTGTCCGAGCAGCCGGTAATGACTGCCGAAGGGCAAGAAGTCATTCCATTAAAAGTGGTCAAAGCGGTACTACCAGATCCAAGCTCGCTGGCGCCAAACTATACGGGCAAAACCTGTATTGGTGATAAAGTTAGAGGCAAGATTAATGGCGTTGATAGCGAAGTATTTATCTATAATATCTCCGATCATAAAGACGCCTATAATGAGGTCGGTAGCCAAGGGATCTCTTATACCGCAGGCGTGCCTCCTGTCGCGGCTGCTATGTTAATCGCCACAGGCGAGTGGGACGCGGGCAAAATGGTCAACGTCGAAGAGCTGGATGCCAAGCCCTTTATTAATCTGCTCAACAAGATAGGTTTGCCAACACGCATTCAAGATAGCGAAGGCGATAGAGCGTTAGAATTCGATATTTAATACGTTTTAGGCATTTAGAAAAAGCCCGTCTAATTTCTCAACAAGAGAGTTAGATGGGCTTTTCTTATGTTCTATATTTTTTGTTAAATTTTCCTACTCATAATCTACTGATAATAAATTCTGCTATAGTTAAGCGACAGTATGGTGTTGTTTGACACCTGCTACTCATAAGCAAGGAGCACTTAACTCATGGAATTTGACTACATAATTATCGGTGGCGGCTCAGCAGGCTGCGTTATGGCAAGCCGTTTATCAGAAGACCCTAATATCACTGTTTGTCTGCTCGAGTTCGGCGGCGACGGCAAAGACTTGGCAGTACGCGTGCCAGCTGGCGTCATCGTTATGATGCGTGACAAACCGACCAAGATTAACAACTGGTGCTTTGATACCGTGCCGCAAACGCACTTGAACAATCGCACCGGCTACCAGCCACGTGGACAATGCTTGGGCGGATCTTCTGCTATCAACGCTATGGTCTACACGCGTGGTAGCGCCAAAGATTATGATCGCTGGGAGCAGGATGGCTGCGCAGGGTGGGGCTACGATGATATGCTGCCATACTTTAAAAAAGCTGAGAACAATGTACATGGCGGTAGTGAGCATCATGGCGATAGTGGACCACTCCACGTGTCAGAGCTGGTGAGTCCTCGTCCAATATCGACCTCTTTTGTTGATGCCTGTATTGCCAATGGATTAGACGCCAACAACGACTTTAATGGCACCAAACAAGATGGGGCAGGTCTTTATCAAGTCACCCATTTTCATGGAGAAAAACAAGGCCAGCGCTGCTCAGCGGCCGCCGCGTACATCCATCCTTTTGAAGATAGAGAAAACCTGACGATTATGACGGGTGCGCGCGTCACTAGTATCTTGACTGAAAATAAGCGAGCGATAGGCGTGGCTTATGATAAGCATGGTGAACATTATACCGCCACCGCCCGATCTGAAGTTATTTTATCAGCTGGTGCATTTGGTTCACCGCAGATACTCATGCTATCAGGTATCGGTCCAAAAGATCATCTAGAAGAGCTCGGTATCGAGGTGGTACATGATTCGCCAAATGTCGGTGAGAACTTACAAGATCACTTAGATGTGGTCTTTGATTACAAGGTAAATACCAAAGATGTCATCGGTATTGGCTTTGGAACGGTGCCTATGATGATGTCAGCGATTGGGGAGTGGAGAAAAAAAGGTACTGGCATACTGACCACCAACTACGCAGAAGCGGGCGCGTTCTTTAATGCAACAGATGCGACACCAACTGATTGGCCAGATACGCAGTTGCACTTTGTCATCTCGCGCGTCATTAATCACGGCCGTGAGGTCAAATGGGGTTATGGTATCTCTGTCCATAGCTGTTATTTACGCCCTGAGAGTCGCGGTACGGTTAAATTGGCCTCAACCGATGCTAGTGTCGCACCCCTTATAGACCCCAACTATTTGTCACATGAAAAAGATGTTGAATTCATGATGGCAGGGGCCAAACGTACGCGTGAGATTATGGAGGAGGCCCCCCTTGCCAAGTTTATCACCGAAGATTACGCCGCGCCCTATCTGGAAAAAGATGGGCTGCTTGGCTACATTCAAAACAGATCTGATACTATCTATCATCCTGTAGGGACTTGCCGTATGGGTGCAGATGAGCTATCCGTCGTCGACACTGATCTCAAGGTCAGAGGGATAGAGAGCTTGCGCGTGATTGATGCCTCTATTATGCCGACCCTGATCAGTGCCAACACTAATGCGCCAACCATCGCTATCGCTGAAAAGATAGCGGATCAAATGAAATCTGAGCGCATTAGTAGTGGAACCGTACCGACCGAGATTAACAATTATGCTAAAGCTGAGCACGTAGCGGCGGTATAGTATTCCCGTAATGTTTTGATTTATACAAAGCTTCTTGGTGCTTTAGGGCTAAGAAGCTTTTATGTTTTGGTAACGATATATTTAAGACAGCATGATTTATATAAAACGTTTAGCACTCAAACTATAACTATGGTTTTACATTGGAGGTAGACTTGTCATGCGCTTTTTAGAGCTTAAAGTACCACCTGTAGTACAAGTTGTTGTCTCAGCCGCTGCTATGTATGGCGTCTCTAAAGTTGCGCCAAATTTACAGTTCTCAATTGAAGGCTCAACCATGATAGCAGTTGGTTTAGGCGCTATAGGGTTAGGATTAGGCGTTTTAGGAGTTGCTCAATTCAAAAAAGCGCAGACCACGCCCAACCCGCAAGCGCTCGAAAAGGCATCTAGTTTGGTGACTAGCGGCATTTATCGATACACGCGTAATCCTATGTATGTCGGATTGACTCTAGTCTTGTTAGGCTGGGCATTTTATTTATCCCATTATTTGGCGTTTATAATCCTGCCTGTCTTTGTGATCTACATGACACGCTTTCAGATTGAGCCTGAGGAGCGCGCGATGACACGGTTATTTGGCACAGCGTATCAGAGTTATAGAGCCAAAGTTCGGCGCTGGATTTAATGCTATTTGATAACAAATGTAGGAGTGAGACTAGTATGCAACTTGAGATCAACGTAGTAGATGCTTTTACCGATGAGCTATTCAAGGGTAACTCAGCGGCTGTAATAGTCACGGAGAATTGGCTGGCGGACGAGCAGATGCAGTCCATTGCTACTGAGAACAATTTATCTGAGACTGCGTTTTTAGTGGCGGGTAGCACAGCGGATACTTATCACATTCGTTGGTTTTCACCGCTGACTGAGATTGCCTTTTGTGGTCACGCGACTTTGGCGTCGGCTTTTATATTGTTTAATAAATATCCTATTTTAAAAACCATTCGTTTATCAGCAAAAGCTATCGGTATGATGACCGTGATACAAACTGACAACGGTAAAATACAGATGAATTTTACCAATACCAAACCTATTGAATGTGAGGATATTCCTGAGAGTTTACTGGCAGGGTTGTCCATCGCGCCTGCTGAGGTCTATAAAAACGCTCAAGCTTATTTTGTCGTTTATCATTTTGAATCTGATGTTCTAAATGTGGTTCGTGATAACGATAAATTAAAGCAGCTAGCGCCTTTGGATGTGGTCGTGACTTGTCAGACTCAGTCAAAGCAGTTTAAAGATTTCGATTTTATCTCTAGATATTATTGGCCTGCCAATGGCGGTGATGAAGACCCAGTGACAGGTTCAATTCATACAGGACTGGCGCCATTGTGGGCAGATCGTTTGGGTAAAAACGAATTGGTTGCTTATCAAGCATCAAAGCGGGGCGGGGTAGTATATTGTGAGGTTGCAAGCGATAGAGTTTTGATTTCAGGCAACGCCGTTCAGTACTTGACGGGATTTATTACGATTAAGGAGTAATGGGGTTTGACTGAATTAAAGACGCTTGGTCTTTTTGCGCTGACCGCATTGGCTGAAATTGTGGGTTGCTACCTACCTTATCTTTGGCTACGAGAGGGTAAGAGTGTTTGGCTGCTTATTCCTGGTGTGCTGAGTTTGGCGGCCTTTGTCTGGCTATTGACTCTACATCCGACTGCGGTAGGTAGAGTTTACGCAGCTTACGGCGGAGTGTATGTGGTTATGGCGATTTTATGGTTATGGACTGTGAACGGTATCAGACCCACCACATGGGATGTATTAGGGTCTGCGATTGCACTATTAGGAATGGCGATCATTATGTTTGCGCCACGAAGCAGTTAAAAGGTTTATTTATCGAATCATTATGTTAAAGGTGGCAAAACTTCGACATCAGTGTTTGTTTTTATGCTACCTAGACCTTGTTAATAAGCGCTTACTTACGGATGCAGAGCAATTTGCTATAATAGATACTAAATTTGGCACCCTCTTTTCGTTATCTTGGCTGACAGGATAACGTTTCTTATTTGGTTGATATCTATGCGTATTCGTAAACTTTTTAAATTTGAAAATGCTCATATCGTGCGTAACTGTAGCTCTGAGCGCTGCAAGCACTCCATCCATGGGCACAGTTATCAGATTGAGCTCATACTTGAGGCCCAGCGTCTTGATCAAGGCCAGATGGTCTATGATTTTGGCCTATTAAAATCATCTATCAAAGATATTATTGACAGCTTTGATCATGCCATTTGTTTTTGGAATCAAGACGATCCTGAGTATATCGAGGCATGCAAAAAATTTAGTGCACGCTGGATTAGTTTGCCCGTGTCACCATCAGCTGAGCAGTTCTCGCGGGTCATATTCTTTTGGGCGCAATCAATCCTAGCGCAGACGCAAATGCAAAACGGCGAGGCAGATGTGAGCGTTTATTCCGTCATTGCGCACGAGACGGCGACAGGTTACGCGCAGTGCTTTGCCGATGATGTCGCCAACGCGCAGATGGGTGAGCTACGACTTGAGGACTTTGAATTTAGTGAACAAGTGCAAAGCGAATGGCATGATCCCAAGCTTTATGCCAAGCTCATAAAAGGCGAGCGCTTTATCAATCCTACGGTATTGATGCAAGTGGATACCAGAGTTCAAGTGGATAGTAAAGAGACAGGCAGCCATTGATGAGTGATATTCATACAGCAACTTTGACTTTACATTCTGAGGACGACACTCAGCGTTTGGCTGAGCAATTAGCGACGCTACCGCTCACGGGCAGCGTCTGGTTATCAGGTGATTTGGGCGCGGGCAAGACGACATTGACGCGCTATTGGCTGCAAGCACTTGGCCATGATGGCGCGGTTAAAAGTCCCACTTATACTTTGGTTGAGCCGTATCAAATCGAGCAAGCGGACGGCTTTATTCACCCAGTCTATCATGCCGACCTTTATCGTTTGCAAGACCCTGAGGAGCTCTCCTTTATCGGTTTTGATGAGTATCTCGATGAGCCAAATGCTTTGGTTATCATTGAATGGGCGAGCCGCGCTGATAGCTATTTGCCGCCGCCCGTTTTGTTTATAGATATGACTCAAAGTGATACCAATCAAGACAGCCGAAAGGCTGCGCTGCGCTTATCTAAAGCAGGGCAGGCGCAAGGGCTAGAGCTATCAGCCATTGGCCTTTAACCTGTATCCTATCTAGCTCTTAATCTTTTCAATTAGTTCCCAAAGTTTAAAATGGATCTCTAAAGCTTTTACTATGTCAGATAATCGCTTAAGCACACGTATCAAAAAGCTATCACCACTGCTCATTAACCAACTAGCAGCAGGTGAGGTCGTCACGCGCCCAGCCGCTGTGGTTAAGGAGTTACTTGAGAACGCTGTCGATGCGGGTGCTACTCATATTGAGGTGTGTATCACTCAAGGCGGTATGGGCATGATAGAGGTCATCGATAACGGTAGTGGCATTCATCCTGATGATATGATCATGGCAGTTACGCGTCATGCGACGAGCAAAGTGGCTGATATTGCCAATTTGCATGGTATCAGCACGCTTGGGTTTCGCGGTGAAGCGCTGGCGGCAACGGCTGCGGTGTCACGGCTCACATTGAGCAGTAGTCATGATGACAGTGGTATCGGTCGGCAATTGCAGGTAGCAGGCGTATTAGCTGATACGCCCAAACTTATGCCAGTGGTGCATCAGCGCGGTACGACGATCACCGTCAAAGACCTCTACTTTAATGTTCCTGCGCGGCGCAGTAATATAAAGTCGCTAGCTACTGAATTTATGCATATTGAAACTATCGTCCGCGAGGTGGCTATCGCCTGCGCCGATATAACACTGACGCTTTATCACGATCAAAAAAAGCGCTTACATTTAGGTGCTAGTACTATCGATAGCGGTATTGAGTACACTATTGGTAATCTACTGCCGCTGCCAAGATTGGAGCAAGCTCTAGGCATATCGCTTAAGGATCAAGCGCTAGAGATACTAGTCGATTTGAACAATCTGGTGTCCCAATCGAGGACCAAATCTGAGCACATAGCAGATGACAAAAGGCTCAGCGAGGCAAAAATCAGTGGCTGGATTTGGCCCAATCAAGATAAGACGGCAGGTCTGCCTAAGCTGCTATATGTCAATGGGCGTTTGATCAAAGACTCGCTGATTAGTAATCAGCTCAAGCAAATTGCGTCAAGTGCAGGGTCCGATAGTATTCACTATGCGCTGTATTTTGAGCTGCCTTGTGAGTGGCTAAATCTCAATGTGCATCCGACCAAGCAGCGGATTAAGATTAGTCCTTTGAACAATATACTCGCGCATTTAGGTCATGTGGTTCAAACGACATTGAGCCGATTGCCACCACCTAATGCTCTAGCAGCTAATCTGTCTACAATGAACAACTCAGCTGATACTAAACCATTTTCACAGTCCGCTTATTTGGTACAAGCACCTACAGATCAATATAGCGCATCGCCTACTATCAATAATAATCCTGTTATAGATCATGATTATCCATTAGCAAAAACGAATATTTATGATGACGATAGTGATACATCATTAAGTGTTGATAATCAGAGTATTGATCTGGCAGTACATTTAGATAAACGTATGAGTTTGCCACTGTGTTTGGAGGTCATTCATGATGCAAAGGATAATTGGCAGTTTGAAGATAACGACGACAAGACATTGCCTTGGCTGCTCTTGTTTCATCAAGGTCAGTTGCTACTCATTAGCGAGCAAGACTGGTATACGCATATCAATGCTCTATTTGATTCAAACTGGTTTACCCGTTCAGATTCTATCAGTACAGCAGACACCATCAATCAGCATCTAAACCAAGTTGCTAAGCAGATGTCAGCGCCAGATCTGCACGCATTTGTCGTAGATATTGATTATATACTTAAGTCTTTTGCCATCAGGGCCATCAACACCTCACATCTGCTTACGCTATTATTAGCAGCTCCTACAACGTCGCTCCAATAGCATTAATAGTATTTTTAATCACAAGGTTGTCCATGTCATCGTCCTTTTCTAGTTCATCGTCTAAGCTTAATGATAATAGCGTCATCTGCTTAATGGCGCCGACTGCGAGCGGCAAAACCGCATTAGCGTATGAGCTGTATGATACCAAGCGTTTTGAGCTAATTTCGGTTGATTCAGCGCTTATATACCGTGATATGAACATCGGCACCGCAAAACCTACTAATGAGGAGCTCACCCATTATCCGCATCACTTAGTGAATATTATCGATCCGACGCAAAGCTATAGTGTCGCCGAGTTTGTAGATGACGTGGCGCAACTCATCGCTCGCTGCCATCAACATGGCAAAATCCCTGTGTTAGTAGGCGGCACGATGATGTATTACATGGCGCTGCTAGAAGGGCTCTCTGATATACCCGATAGCAGCGATGTGACACGTGCACAGGTCGAAAAGTGGCGACAAGATGCAGGCATAAAAGTGTTATATGAGTATTTGGCTAAAATAGACCCCGTTAGTCATCAGCGCCTAAAACCCAATGACACTCAGCGTATTACGCGAGCAATTGAGATCTACGAGCAGACCCATATCCCGCTTAGTGAGTGGCAACGCAAACCTAAACTAGCATTAGCGCACAACGAGCAGCAGAACTGGCATGCCTTATCTGTCCTGCCAGATCGTCCTTGGCTGCATCAGCGTATCGCTCAGCGCTTAGATGTCATGTGGAATGAGGGACTGGTTGATGAGGTTATCGACCTATTAGAGCGTTATACGTTGACGCCTGATATGCCATCGATGCGCTGCGTGGGCTATCGGCAAGTGCTTGAGTATCTGGTACACATCAAACACCCTGTATTCAAGCTGCCGCATTTAGACCTTGAGTTATTCTATAAAACTTTTGCGGCGCAGACTGACAACGCTTCAACTCAACAAGCGTTTGCCTACAAGCAGATGCAAGACAAATCTCTGTATGCCACTCGTCAGTTGGCAAAACGTCAATACACTTGGCTGCGTAAACTTACGCAATTATCTACTGCTAGCGCTCTAGATAAGCCAGATAGTCTTATTCAAAACCAGACCTTCGCGACTATGACGCAGGCAAGAGAGTATCTCTTATCATAAACAATGCATGCGATATCAAACGGTTAACCATACATAAAGGAATCAATCACAATAAGTTGCAAAATCTAAAATAGATAGCTGTTATAATTTAGGAGTAGTAATCAACACTGCGTAAAAAGACTATAATAAACAAGTAGTTAACAGGATTGTTTACTGTCATAAAAGTAATCGTTTAAGCTTGCGTAGATACATTTAATAAATATTCGTAGTACTAAATCTAAAAATTGTAGTATTAGAACTCATAGTATTAAAACCGATAACGACTATTAAAAATAATTATATTATCTAGGAGAGACCTCATGTCAAAAGGACAAACCTTACAAGATCCGTTTTTGAACTCACTACGTAAAGACCGCATTCCTGTGTCAATTTTTTTGGTAAATGGTATTAAATTACAAGGCCAAATAGAATCATTTGATCAATATGTTGTACTGCTAAAGAATACTGTCAGTCAAATGGTGTACAAACACGCTATCTCAACAGTCGTACCTGCGCGTAACCCTAGAGGGACAACGACTACAGGAACCACCACAAGTGGCGCCTCAAGTACTGGATACCAAGGTGGCGGTGCAAGTAGTGGCTTTGAGCGTAGTACCAGTAATACTGGCGCTGCTAATCCTAGTGGCGGTTTTGAAGATCGCGGTTTTGCCTCAAATCGTAGCGGCTTTAGCCAAGGTCAAGATCGCGGCTTTGAGCGTGGTAACTTCGGTCAGGGTCAAGATCGCGGTTTTGAGCGAGGAGGCTTTGGTCAAGATCGTGGTTTTGAAAATTCACCTCAAGATACCAGTAGTGATGATAAAAACGATGACGCTAGCGATAGCTAATTGATATCATAATAACTTCTCAAAGACCTGCTACTAAGTAGGTCTTTTTGCATCAAGGTAGGACTTAATAAGGTTTTGTACGGCCAGTTAGCTGTTTATAAAAGTATTGCTAACGATGATTTACTACATATGAGTAGAATATAGTAAGATAGATAACTCTTTTAAAAAAGTCCTTTTAGAGATAGTGACTTATAAAAATAGTAACTTACAAAAACAGTGACTTATAAAATTTGACAGGCATTGAGCGAATATATGACTAACAATACCACGCACGCGCAATTTATCAACGCTGCTATTGAGGCGATTAATACTGAAAAATCAGCGCTGACTTTGTTGGCAGAACAAATAGATACGCGATTTGCACAGGCCTGCGACGTGATCTTGGCCTGTCAAGGCCGCGTGGTAGTAACGGGCATGGGTAAGTCGGGTCTGATTGGCCGTAAGATAGCGGCGACCTTTGCCTCGACAGGTACGCCTGCGTTCTTTATGCATCCAGGTGAGGCCGGTCATGGCGATCTAGGTATGCTAGTGCAAGGCGATGTGCTTCTTGCCATCTCAAACTCTGGCGAGTCAGATGAGATTAAGATGCTATTACCTGTGGTCAAGCGTTTGGGCATTCCGCTCATTAGTATTAGCCGCGACCATAGAGGTATGTTGCCATGTGCCGCTGATATCATTCTGACCCTTGGTAAGTCACAAGAAGCTTGTCCGCTCAATTTAGCACCTACTTCGAGCACGACTGCCACTTTGGCGCTCGGTGATGCCCTAGCAGTGGCTTTGGTTCATGCGCGCAACTTTACCTCAGAGGACTTTGCCTTATCACATCCTGCAGGTGCGCTGGGTCGCCAATTGCTAACGCGAGTAGAGGATTTGATGCATACCTCAATTGATCAATTGCCACTCGTCAATCAGCAATCAGTGCTACGTGAAGCGCTATTTACGATGACTCACGGACGCTTGGGTATGACAGTAGTGACTGATGATGAGCAAAAGGTCGTCGGTATATTCACCGATGGCGATTTGCGCCGCGTGCTTGAGCGGGGTCTTGATTTATCCGTACCTATACACGAGGTGATGACGACAAATCCACGCCAGGTTAGCAAAACTATGCGCGCCTCAGACGCTCTTAGCGTTATGAATGAGAAGGGTATTAGTCAGCTGTTAGTCATGGACGATGATGATCATTTGCAAGCCATTATAACGGTTCATGATTTGTTGCAAGCTGGGGTCAAATAAAGAAGTATTTTTTCAATACTTATTGAGCTACAAGACTTATTGAGCTATAAGATTCATTGAACTATGAGAGACAGATTATGCAAGATCTAACAAAAAAAGCAGGCCAAGTTAAACTCCTCATAATGGACGTAGATGGTATTTTGTCTAATGGACAAATTATCTATGACGCTAATGGTATTGAGACTAAAGCATTTTCGGTACAAGATGGCGTTGGAGTCAAATCGCTATCACGCTATGGCATACTAACAGCCATTATCACAGGCCGTAGTAGCCCTATGGTAGACAAACGGGCAAAAGAGATGGGTGTTAAATATGTCGTACAGGGCCGTGATGATAAACTTGTGGCGTTAAATGAGCTACTTGATATGTTAGATCCTGCCCTTAATATTACGACCGCTGATTGCGCCTACATGGGTGATGATTTGCCAGATATCAAAGCCATGCAAACGGTAGGCTTTGCCGCGACGGTTCCCAATGCTCACTCAGAGGTGATTAATCGTAGTGACATGGTGACAACGCGAGCGGGTGGTACTGGCGCGGTACGTGAAGTCTGTGATCTCATTCTAAAAGGTCATGGACATTATCAGGACTTTATCGCGCACTATACATTAGATCAGACGCAGGATGGTTTATCGTGAATACTCGTGTTCTTATTGTCCTAGCCCTTATTATCGCAGGCATTGCCGGTTGGTTTTTTCAGCAGCAAGGGGAGATTACGCCGCCTGTTAATATTGAAGCGACCGATGTAGATTATGAGGCCACTGATATTAAAGCGGTGCAAACCAATGATGAGGGCGAAACAGAGTATGAGCTTAGCGCTGAGTCTTTGACCCATAATCCTAAGACCAATCAAGATGAGATGTCTGGGATCACTATGAATTGGCAGCCCTCTGATGAGCAGCGCTATCTGATTGAAGCAGGTAGCGCCGCTATCAATCAGCAAAGCGGTGATCTACGTTTAGGTGGCGGTTTTAGCTTGGTGAGCGAAGAAAAAAGCGCCTCTGATATCGAACCCATCAAGGTCACAGGTCAAACACTCATAGGTAATACAAAAACGCGCCAAGTCTATAGCAATGAGCCTGTCAAGGTCGAGCAAGGCATGAACCGCTTTAGCGCCTCAAGCATGACTGCTAATCTTGAAACCGGCGAGTATGAGTTTGGGCAAGTAGCAGTAACTTTTACCCCGTCTGAGCGTCAAGATAAAGCGCTGTTTTAGAACCTTAATGCAATGATTTGACACTTTACTAAGGCATTTGCAACGACAATAACCAGAGACCCTTTTATGAAGAAGAATAAACAGCACGCTTTGTACGCGTCTTCAATCGCTATAACACAAGTCTTGTATGGCGTCCGCGCTTTACCTATGATTATGCTTTTAGCTCTGCCTTTATACAGTCATGCCTTGCCATCAGATGCCAATCAGCCGATCAAGCTACTCGCAGATAAGGCCACTTATAGCGAGCGTACTGGGGTCACTAGCTACTCAGGTAACGTCATTATTACCCAAGGCACGCTCAAACTAACTGCTGATGATATTACGGTTAATCTATCAGAGCAGCGTAGTATCAATTCAGCGGTGGCTACAGGTCGACCTGCGACGATGCAACAAGTGATCACTGCTGATAAAGGTCTGGCAAAAGGCCAAGGTAACAAGATCGATTACAACGCGGTAACTGGTATTATTACTTTAACTGGTAATGCTAAGCTCAATCAAAACGGGGCTAGCTTTGCAGGTAATGTCATTCGCTACAGCCTAAAGGCGGGCGATGTTGAGGCCACTGCTGGCAATAGCCAACGCGTTGAGCTGATACTACCGCCAAATAATAACACCAGTCAGCGCGGCGTGCGCTAGAGTCGGCTGATATCTAAACCTTATGTCCCTTAAGTCTGAGTACTATATGAATAATACACTTGCCGACAACGCATCGATTAAGTCGCCAGTTCAATCGCCTACAAGCTTAGCACCACACGCGCGCTTAGTGATGCAAAACCTTGGCAAGCGCTACGGCAAGCGCTGGGTGGTAAAAGACGTCTCATTCTCAGTAGAGCAAGGACAGGTCGTTGGACTTTTGGGCCCAAATGGCGCGGGCAAGACCACCAGCTTTTATATGGTGGTCGGTTTGGTCAACATGGATAAAGGCCGCGTGACTTTAGGTAAGATGGACTTGTCCAAATACGCTATGCATGAGCGTGCGCGTGCGGGTATCGGTTATTTGCCGCAAGAGGCGTCTATATTTCGCAAATTATCTATCGAAGATAACATCCTCTCAATTCTGCAAACGCGCAGTGAATTAAGTGCCAGCGAGCAGCGCTTAGAGCTTGAAAAACTGATCAAAGAGTTCCATCTAGAAGGGGTGCGCAGCTCTCTTGGTATGAGCGTGTCAGGCGGTGAACGTCGTCGCTGCGAGATTGCTCGAGCACTGGCGGCTAATCCTAAATTTATCTTATTAGATGAGCCTTTTGCTGGCGTTGATCCGATCTCAGTCGGTGATATCAAAGATGTGATTTTAGCACTCAAAAATCGTGGTATCGGCGTATTAATTACCGATCATAATGTCCGTGACACGCTTGCTATCTGCGAAAAGGCTTATATTGTCTCTGAAGGCGCTATTATCGCTGAGGGTACCTCAGATGAGGTATTGAACAATGAGCTGGTTAAAGAGATATATTTAGGTAAAGACTTTAGAGTCTAATGGATGCCTTTGTAACCATTAGCCCTATAACCATCGACTTCGTATAGTCATCTTCTATAAAGACGCTTATTTAGCCGTCTGATTCTATTTATTAAAGCTCCCCGTTCATGCTGACTGATAATTGTACGCTACCATGTACGACTTAAAGTAAGCTAAATAAGGCTTATCCTCTATGGCAAAAAACAAAAGCAGTTATGTCTGCCAAGGTTGCGGCGCGCATTTTGGTAAATGGGCAGGTCAGTGTTCTGACTGCTCAGAGTGGAACAGTCTGGTCGAAGCACCAAATGTTAGTATGCCGCATCACAACAAAGCTAGCGCAAAAAGCGCGCCTCGAGCCGCGCCGCGCCATCCCCCTAATGGCACGACCACTGGCGGCAACTATTCAGGGACTCATAGCGCAGTGATGCCGCTCAACGCGGTCAGTGTGACGCTAGATACGCGCCTGCCTACTGGTATTAGTGAGTTTGATCGCGTACTTGGCGGTGGCTTAGTAGCAGGGTCTGTGGTGCTCATCGGCGGTGATCCTGGTATCGGTAAGTCAACTATCTTGCTTCAGACAGCGACCAATATGGCGCGTGCTGACTCATTAGCGGGTAGCGCGTTATACGTCACAGGCGAGGAGTCCTTGGCGCAGGTGGCTATGCGTGCCAAACGCTTAGAGCTACCCGCAGATCGTCTTCGAGTGCTCGCTGAGACCAATGTCGAGACGATATGCGCCGCGCTCACTCAAGAGCAGCCAGCTATCGCAATCATCGACTCTATACAGACTATTTATACTGACGCGATCAATTCAGCACCAGGTGGCGTAAGCCAAATCCGCGAGTCGGCAGCGATCTTAACTCGTTATGCCAAGCAGACAGGCACAGCGCTGTTCTTAGTCGGTCACGTAACCAAAGAAGGTACGCTGGCAGGGCCACGTGTGCTTGAGCATATGGTTGATACGGTACTGTACTTTGAAGGTCAGTCTGATTCGCGCTTTCGGATGATACGCGCGGTCAAAAATCGTTTTGGCGCGGTCAATGAGCTGGGTATCTTTGGTATGACTGATATGGGGCTTAAGGAAGTGGCGAACCCATCAGCGATATTTTTGAGCCGCTATGATAAGCCTGTGGCAGGCTCTGTGGTTATGGTTAGCCGTGAGGGTACGCGTCCGCTGCTGGTGGAGGTGCAAGCACTGGTTGATGACTCACAAGGGCAGCCAAGGCGTATGGCGTTAGGTTTGGACTTTCAGCGCTTATCTATGCTGCTTGCGGTCATGCATCGACATGGCGGCATTCATACTAGCGGGCAAGATGTATATGTCAACGTCGTTGGTGGGGTCAAGGTAATAGAGACAGGCTCTGATTTAGCAGTACTGCTCGCCTGTGCGTCTAGTATCAAAGAGCGTGCTTTGCCATCCTCATTAGCGGTATTTGGGGAGGTGGGGTTATCAGGTGAGATACGTCCAGTACCTAATGGTCAAGAGCGCTTGAAAGAAGCGATGAAGCACGGATTTAAGCATGCTATCGTGCCAAAAGCCAATGCGCCTGCCAAGAACTCGCCTCAGTTTAAGGGCATCAATGTGATTGCCGTTGAGCGTCTTGATGACGCTATCCAAAATGCTTTTGAGATAGATGACTAGGTTAATGGTTCTAATCAAGCATAAAACTTAAGCAAAAAAACGCCTCATTCATTAATGAGGCGTTTTTTATGGGCAGTACTTAACCATTAGTCAATACTTAGCAATTAGATGATGTATTTAAACCTTAGGGTCCAGATACGCGCTCAATAGAGACATTACCGACGCCTTTGCTAGTAATACCAAGCTTTTTGGCAGCACCATAAGATAAATCTAGAACACGATTACCATGGAAGGGGCCACGGTCATTAACTTTTACCACAACGCTTTTACCATTGGTCTTATTGGTCACCTTAACGTAGCAGTTGAGCGGTAGTGAGCGATGCGCGGCTGTTAAGGCATTCATGTCGAAAGTCTCACCACTAGCAGTTTTGCGGCCATGAAACTTACGACCATACCAAGAAGCTAAGCCACTTTGAGTAAATTTGCTCAATGAGTTAGAAGCGGATGCAGTTAGGCGCTCTAAAACGTCATCATCTTGGCTCACTTGTGCGGTGTCACTAGTGAGCAATGAGCTATTTAAAGCTAAAGATGATGGCTGACGAGCAGATTTGACAAGACTTGAAGCACCATCATGCTGGCGAGTAAGTTCACTTAAAACGCGGTCAATATGAGAGTTATTGTCTTGTGACAAAGTACTGTAGGCGCTTTCTGCTGCATTAGTATTGATAGCTAAGGTTGAGCCTGCAAACAGACAAACTGACAGGGTAAGTAAACCAGATAAACGCTTATTCATAAATACCTCTATAACTTATACGTTAGCGCTTAGTCCAATCCTTGGTACTAAGCGGAGCGCTGTTAGAATCTTTTAACGCTGCTGACTATACTTACAAGTTATAACTCAATGATTGTTTAATGCTATCTTTATCAGTAGCTTTGTATAACTTGTGTATCGGTTCTGATTAACAGAGGTTAACTCATAGTTTTATAAAAAACAAGCATTAATACCTGTAAGTATAAATTAACAGTCAGTGTATTATTTGAGAAACAATACAGCAGGCTAAGTGAAATAAGCAAAATAGTGTCGGATGAATCTAACTACTCAACACTATCTTGTTATTTATAAGCTTCAAACTACAGGGATTTATGGTTGCACTCAGAGGCTATTTGGCGGTCAAACCGCCATCAATAATGAATTCTGAACCAGTGGAATAACTAGAGTCATCAGATGCCAAAAAGAGCACCATACTACTGACTTCCTCCGGCTGAGCGACGCGCTGTAAAGGAATGGTCTTAGCAAATGCCTCAACAGCATCTTTGGTATCGCCTTGAAAGATCATAGGCGTAGCAATCACACCTGGATGCACAGAATTGACACGTATGCCAAAGGGCGCGCATTCAAGTGCTGCAGCTTTAGTCATACCGCGTACCGCAAATTTGGAATCGGTATAGCCAATAGCGCCGCCAACCAGACCGTTGATTGAGGAGATATTAATGATAGAGCCTTGCTTGGCCGCTTTCATAGTTGGGATGACTGCTTTCATACCCAAAAAGACTGAGACTTGATTGATCTCGAGGATTTTACGATAGTCATCAACCGAGGTATCCAATATCGATTTGTGCGTGGTAATGCCTGCATTGTTGACGAGCACATCGATTTGACCAAACTTAGTTATTGTAGCCTCTATCACTTGTTGCCAATCCGCCTCGTCAGTGACGTCTTGTTTGACGAATAAAGCATTATCACCAAGCTCTTTGACCAGCGCTTCGCCTTTGTCAGCATTGATGTCTGTCAACACTACCTGAGCGCCCTCAGCAATGAATAAGCGCGCATGAGTCTCGCCCATACCTTGAGCGGCGCCTGTAATGATAACGACTTTGTTATTTAATCGAGCCATGATATCTCCAAATTTTACAATAACTGTATGTGAGGTAATAACTGTATATAAGGTATAGTATAAGCCATTATGAACAATTTTTGGCTTATAAGCCTAAAGGTCTTGTTCCTATTCAGTAATAGTCTAAAAATATAAGAACGATATATAGAAGTTAAGATCACCTAAAGTCAGAGTGATATCGATTAAAGGCGTCATTAATGTATCAGGAGATATTAGAGTTTTGTTTTAAAAAGGTGGGCAGCCAAAAGTTTTTTGAAAAGGATGTCGCTTTTGATAAGCAGCTGACTAAACGTTTCTCTGCTGTGCTTGAGCAAGCTTTGGCGGCAGAGTTTTATGAGTGGCGCAGTAGTATCGAGGGCAGGCTGTGCGAAATTATTATTTTAGATCAATTCTCACGCAATATTTACCGAGGTACGCCCCAAGCCTTCGCGCAAGATGCGATGGCGCTGGCCTTAGCGCAAGAGGCAGTAGCCGCTGGGATATTAGATAAGCTCACTCAGGTAGACGCTAGAAAGTTTGTGCTAATGCCCTATATGCATAGCGAATCAAAACTCATTCACAAGCAGGCTGAGCCGTTATTTGCAGAATATACCAATCAGCAGACGCTAGAGTCTGAGATAAAACACAAAGTCATCATCGATAGATTCAATCGCTACCCGCATCGCAATAAAATCTTAAATCGTATCTCAACTTTGCAGGAAATAGAATTTTTAAAGCAGCCAAACTCTTCTTTTTGAGATTTAGCGCTCAGTGAGAGTAGCAGTTTGATGTGGTAGGGCAAAAATAGTGTCAAAGGCTAGGGTAAATAAAAAGGTATAAACCAAAAAGGCAAGGGTCAGCGATATCTCCATAGTCAACGCCATCCAAATGCCAACCCCGTACCAGATCATATAAAGAGGCAAACAGACCACAGTCAAACCGCCCTCAAAGCCGATAGCGTGAATACTACGAATCAAAAAAGTGCGTTTTTGAATATGCTTGCGCCGCTCCCAATACTCAAACAGCGTATTATAAATATAGTTCCAAACGACAGCAGTACTGGCAATAATAATAGCGAGGATAAGAGACTGCTGGGTATCACTGCCGCTAAGTACCACTAGAATAAAGGTCGTTAGCATGACCGCAAATATCTCAAACAATGTCACATAGAGTACTCGGCGCTTAATAGGACTTAAAGTAATCAAGACAAGCTCCAGCAAACGCTCAGGCTGATGGCTCAAGCTTATTGATCATACTATCTTTTTAAGCAGTCAGTGACTTCTAGAGCAGCTTAAGTTACTTGTGCTTATCATTATCGATGACATCTATATCATCTTGACCAATAACGTCCAAATCCTTTAGGCACAATCTATCGTATTCCTTTTTACAAAAGCTTGGGTCTATCTTGCACATAGCGTCTTGCAATTGATCTAGGCGAGTCTCAGACTGCTGAATGTGTTCGAGCATTTTTGCAAAGGCTTCAGCCACTGGGTCTTGCGAATAGGGATCGATGCCGTAGGCTTGAAAAGTAGTCGTACGTGCTGTACTTTGTTTTTGATTGGACTCTTTTGTACCCGCTTTGGCAGCTTTTTCTTGTTGCTTAGCATCATTAACTTTGGTCGCAATCGGGTTGCCTTTTTCGTCATGATAATCAGAGATCATGCGTGCCGCGTTACCGACCATCGTCGCGTTTTCTGGTACAGGTTTGACAACTACAGCATTTGAGCCGATCTTGGCATTTTTGCCAACGGTAAAGGGTCCTAATACTTTAGCGCCCGCGCCGACCGTCACGCCGTCCTCTAAAGTCGGATGACGCTTGCCATCGTTCCATGAGACCCCGCCCAAAGTGACGCCGTGATATAAGGTAACATCATCTCCAATCTCAGCGGTCTCGCCGATCACAACGCCTACGCCATGATCGATAAAAAAGCGTCTGCCGATTTTGGCGGCAGGATGAATCTCAATACCCGTAATAATGCGCGAGCCATAAGAGATGGTGCGCGCGGCAAGTTTATGGTCACGCTCCCACAAGTAATGAGCGCTACGATGTAAAATAAGCGCGTGAATACCAGGGTAGGTCAATATCACCTCTAGGCTATTGCGCGCTGCAGGGTCTCGGGTGAATACCGCCTCAATGTCTTCTTTTAATTCTTTTTTGACACAAGATAAGGATTTAAATAAGGTTGTGAATGACATAAGGCATCCTTTTTTATCGAATAATAGATGGCGACAATAACAGTAGCAAAATAATACACAAGCTAATGATAAAGTTATAACAGCTTTGGGATTCAAAACCTAGTCATCAGCTTTAAAATAAAAACAAATGATACAAGCTACTCTTTAGCAAGCTTGGCGATGAGTGCACTGAGCAATTGATATTCTTTTTGATCAAGCTGCAACCGCGCGCCGAGCCGCGACAGCCTCAGCGGTAGCGATCTTAGATGCTCACTATTAGCAAGGCCGCGATCGACCATCAAAGTAGTGATACGATCGGTGAGCTGCTGTAACTGCTGCTGACTAATAGCAGGCTCATCCCACTGTTGACGCAGATAAATATCTAGCATCGGATGAGCGTCGTTTTGCTCGTTACTATTGGCAGCACCACTGAGGCTAGCAGTATCACTAAGGCTATCAGGTGTCTTTGATTTATCCTGAAGATGATTTTGTGCGTAAGCATAAATAAAACTAGCAATAACTTGTACGGCTGATGCGACGTTTAGCACAGGGTAGGCGGGATTGGCGTCAATTTGGATATGATAATCTGCGTGCGCCAGCTCTTCATTGGTCAAGCCGCGGTCTTCACGACCAAATAGTATAGCGATATTAGGCTTATTTTTGGCAGTGACAGGGTTAGAGATTTTGGAATCTAGGCTTTGGTCATCAGGAGTGACCAAGGACTGCTGATCAATAAAATGAAAGATGATCTTGGCCGCTTGGGTTGGCGTGACTACGGGGCGCGGCAAGTGGCGGCTACGGCTGCTGGCAGCAAATACTAGCTGACAATCCGCTATAGCCGATTCAAGCGTTGGGGCAATGCGTGCTGATGATAATATCTTATGGCCACCTGCTGCGTGCGATACACTGGTATCATCTACTGGCAGTTTAGGGTCGACCACGCTAAGACGCGATAGTCCCATAGTATGCATGGCGCGCGCCGCTGACCCTATATTGGCAGGCAAGGTGGTGTTGACCATGACCACCTGCACGCAATCAAGATAGTCATTTATACTAAAGGGAGAAAGTTCTGCTGTTGTGGCTAAAGCGTCGTGAGCCATTAAATCTCCAGTCGTTTGTTTATTTCAAGTTCTGCACGATTTAACGCCACTGATAGAGCCTCAATTCGTTCGGCTTGCTCACTAATACGCCGAGCCCGGCAGGCTTCTTGCAGCTGACTACTCAAAGTAACCAGCTGCGTGGTTCCCAAATTTGCACTAGCGCCCTTTAACGCGTGAGCAACCTCAAAACCGTTAGCATTATCATCTGCTTGCAGCGCGGTACGTAGTGCATCTATACGCACTCTACAATCGGTAAAATATACTTGCACCAAATCGGCAAAGTCTTCTTCTAATAAGTCGCGCATGTCTTCAAATTGTTCGTGATCGATAATCTCTTCGTTAAGACAATCGCTGACATTATCATCTTGAGTTGCTAGATTTGATAGGTCATCCATGATTGAGTATCCAGTAAATTTAAAACCTGTAGTATAATCTAAACGATAAAAGTTGACTATAAAAACCGTTAGCTAAAATGAAAATGTAAGCTGTCTTCGTTTATCATGCTCTTTAGTTGCTGTAGATTGTCATCGTTAGGATAGACGCGCCAATGCTCAGATAGGCCCACGTTGGCAATCCCATAGATATCATAGACGCTCAGACCAAGTGGTAAACAGTTGTCATTAATTGAGTCATCAGTATTACTCAAATTGGCATAGTTTAAGCTATTTTGATCAGTAGAATCTGGACTCATGCCCAGCTCAAGCGCCATTAAGTCATTACCGTTCTCATCATATAAACTACCATTCATAGCCGGATCATGGTGGTTGCCATCGTTTTGATCCTCATCATAGGATAAGCGCGGCGCTGGAATAATATCCGCTTGCGCCGCTTTGAGTAACGGCTGCAAACGGTTTAGCAAGGTGACATCGCTACCATGAACTTTGATACTAATCTTTTTCATCCAGCGCAGGCGAGCATCGACGATACTCATGGCATTATCAAGACGGGCGAACAGGCGACCTTCACGCTCACGAATACTGCCTTTGATAATGACGACTTCATCAATCTTTAATTGCTCTTTGACGCGATTAAAGCGCTCGGCATAACAGCTAACCTCAAGCCTTGAGGTGCCATCATCTAAGGTGATGACATGGCGATTACCAAAATTTGCCATATCTATTATCAGACCAGCAAAATAGCAGCTGCCGTTATAACCGGTATCAGTCAATGTATTGAGCCTTGTGCCTGAAGTGTAGCGTTTTAGCTCCTCTAGGTACTCATTAATAGGATGACCTGTCAGATACAGACCTAAGGTGTTTTTTTCCGCTTTTAGTCGGTGTTTGTCGCCCCAAATGAGATCAGGCGTCATTTTGAGCGCAGGCGTAGCAACCACGCCGTCCATCTCACCAAACAAGTCCATCATGCCAAGTTCATTGTTTTGGCGGTCTTGCTCAGCCGCTTGTACCGCGCTTGGCAACTGACTCATCAGTGCCCCGCGAATCTCATAAGCCTCATCGCTAGCTAAATCTGGTCGTAAAGTAGCCGCAAAATCATCGAAACAACCTGCGCTGACTAAAGCCTCTAAAGTGCGTTTATTGACTTTTTTGATATCAACGCGGCGACAAAAGTCATAGAGGTCTTTAAACGGGCCATCCGCACGGCGCGCGTTAACAATAGACTCAACTGCGCCTTCGCCGACGCCTTTGATTGCGCCAAGACCATAGATGATATTGGTCGGTGTATCGGCGACAAAATGCCACGCGCTACGATTGACCGAAGGATTGACCACTGTTAAACCAAAATTCTCACGGCAATCATTAATAAAGAACACGACGTTGTCGGTGTTGTTCATGTCGGATGTGAGTACCGCTGCCATAAATTCGGCAGGGTAGTACTGCTTAAGGTAAGCGGTCTGATAGGCGAGCACTCCATAAGCGGCAGAGTGCGAGCGGTTAAAGCCGTAACCGGCAAACTTCTCCATCAAATCAAAGACGCCGCCTGAGGTGACCTCATCAATGCCTTGATCGGTGGCACCGGTGACAAAAATATCACGCTGCTTGGCCATCTCTTCAGGTTTTTTCTTACCCATAGCACGGCGTAACATATCGGCGCCGCCCAAACTATAACCTGCCATGACCTGTGATATCTGCATGACTTGTTCTTGATAGACGATAACGCCATTGGTGTTCTCAAGTATCGGCTCAAGATTGGGATGATCGTAGATGACTTCCTCGCGCCCGTGCTTACGATCGATATACATCTCTACCATGCCTGCATCTAGCGGCCCTGGACGATACAGCGCACACATGGCGATGACGTCTTCGATGTTGGTTGGTTGCAGTTTGGCAAGGTATTTTTTCATACCCATACTCTCTAACTGAAACACCGCTGTGGTTTTGGCGTCTTGCAATAGCTTATAGGCTTTTACGTCATCTAACGGTAAGTCTTCTAGTATAATCTCATCGAGGCCCTCGCGAACACGGCGTTGATTGATGTTTTTGACCGCGGCATCGATAACGGTTAGGTTGCGCAAGCCTAAAAAGTCAAACTTGACCAGACCAACATCCTCGACATCGTCTTTATCAAATTGACTCACCCGCGAGCCATCATCGTCGCAGTATATGGCGCTAAAGTCGGTGATTTTATTAGGGGCAATTAATACCCCGCCTGCGTGTTTGCCAACATTTCGGCACACGCCTTCTAACTTAATTGCCATCTCCCAAATCTCGATAGCGTCCTCAAAATCCATATTGTTAGGATTAGAGATGAGATCTTTGAGCTGCGGCTCTTGCTCGAGCGCTTGACTTAGCGTGATACCTGGCGTTTTGGGTATCAGTTTTGATATTTTGTTGGCCAAAAAGTACGACTTACTCTGTACGCGCGCCACATCTCGTACCACAGCTTTGGCAGCCATCGTACCAAAGGTGATAATCTGCGAGACCGCTTCACGGCCATAAGTCTGCGCCACATAATCAATGACCCGATCGCGACCTTCGATACAAAAATCAATATCAAAATCTGGCATCGAGACCCGCTCTGGGTTCAAAAAGCGCTCGAACAATAGATCATAATGGATAGGGTCAAGGTCGGTGATATTTAGCGCATAAGCGACTAGTGAGCCTGCACCTGATCCGCGGCCCGGTCCAACAGGGACGCCATTGGCTTTGGCCCAGCGGATAAAGTCCATAACGATTAAGAAGTAGCCTGGGAATCCCATTGACAAAATAACATCTAGCTCATATACCAAGCGCTCATCGTATTTTTGACGAATATCTGCCCAATTTTCACCGCGCTGATCTATCGGAAATAACTTCTCTAAGCGTCTCTCAAGTCCGCGCTGTGACTCTGCGCGAAAAAACGACTCTGTAGTTTCGCCTTCGGGCACGGGAAATTTAGGTAGCACATTGATACCAAGCTCTAAGATGACGTTACAACGCGTCGCTAAGCGTACCGTATTGTCAATAACTTGTGGAATATCCGCGAACAGCTGCGTCATTTGCGCCTGCGTCTTGAGGTATTGCTCATCAGAATATAGCTGCGGGCGGCTTTGATCGGCGAGGACATAAGAGCCTGCAATACAAACGCGTGCTTCATGAGCATCAAAATCCTCTTGCGCCATAAATCTGACATCATTATGGGCAATAATAGGAATATTATGCTTTGCGCCTGCATGAATAGCGGCATTGATAAACGTATCCTCGCCTGAGCGGTTGGTACGTTTGATGGCAAAGTATAGCCGATCATCAAACTTTTTTTGCCACTCAGTGATTAGCTCATCGGCACGCTCTGGCATGGAGCCAACGAGCGCCTGCCCGACGTCAGACTTTTCAGTGAACAGTGCAATAACACCCGCCGCATGATTCAATATGTCACTACGTTTGACAACAGGAGTACCATGATTGGCAGGATCGCTGCGCCCATCCGTGAAGCCAAGCGAGACGATACGCGTGATGTTTTGATAGCCTTCATTGTTCATCGCGAGCAGCACTAAGCGCGTGTCTTCATGATCCATGATGACCTCGCTACCGATAATCGGCTTAATGCCCGCACCCAAGCAGGCTTTATAAAACTTTACCGTCGCATACAGGTTCGATAAGTCAGTCAACGCTAGTGCGCGCTGATCGTCTGCCGCCGCCGCCTTAACAAGTGGCTTAATACGGATGATAGAGTCAGTGATTGAATATTCGCTATGAATGCCAAGGTGTACAAATGCCATAGAAGACTCTTAGAAGTGCAAGCAGTGAATTAGGTAATAAGTATATAATTATCAAAGACTTAAATGTATATTTAAAAGACAAAAATACATTAGTGCTGATAACTTTTTGTTTTAAATGTGGTCGTTAATGATAGCATTATTTAGGGTCGACAGCCACTGATTACAGGCGCCTAATTAGTTATCGAGGGATAAATAAGTGAGTAAGTCGTCAGCAAAAACCCTCTACATTTTTGATGATAGAGGGCACGTTTAATCATATTTTAATTGGCAATTTTTAATACCCAACCACTGCCGCATCGACAATACGCGGATCAGAGGATCCATATATTCCATTTGGGGTGAGCATAATCGACTGGGTTGAGCCCATAGCTGCCTTTGGACTAACCGTATGTCCCATAGATTTAAGTTTATTGACCGTATCTATATTTAGCGCCTTCTCTACTCGTATCTCATCAGGCAACCATTGATCATGTATACGCGGCGCATGAGTCGCTTCAGCGATATTCATATCGTGATCGATGACGTTGGAGATGATTTGGGTGACAGTAGTAATGATACGGCTACCGCCTGGGCTGCCTGTGACGATATATGGTTTGTCGTCTTTAAATACTAACGTCGGGCTCATCGAGGATAGTGGACGTTTACCCGCTTCAACGGCATTAGCATCACCGCCTAATAAGCCATAACCATTTGGCGTGCCAGGCTTGGCAGAAAAGTCATCCATCTCGTTATTGAGTAATATGCCCGTACCTTCTGCGACCAGACCCGTGCCATAAGAGAAATTGAGCGTATAAGTATTGGCGATTGCATTGCCGTCTTTATCCACGATAGAGAAATGCGTAGTTTGATCACTCTCGTACGGCAGTGGGTTATTGGCTTTAATGGTCTTCGCTGGCGTAGCTTTGTTTGGGTTAATTAAGCGGCGCAAATTATCAGCATATGCTTGAGAGGTGAGGCCGCTCGCTGGTACGTCAACGAAGTCTGAATCTCCTAAATACTCAGCGCGATCGGCATAAGCCAGTTGCATCGCCTCCGCCATCAAATGTATAGTTTGTGCGCTGTTTTGACCGTAGTCACTCAGCGGATAGCCTTCTAAGATATTGAGTATCTGTACGATATGGATACCGCCAGAGGAGGGCGGCGGCATAGAGACGATCTCATAACCACGGTAGTCGCCTGTGACTGGCGTGCGAGCGATGGCCTCGTAATTGGCCAAATCTTGTACGCTCATATTGCCGCCTGCGTCATTGACTGCTTTGACAAGTTTACGTGCCGTCTCCCCTTTATAAAAGCCATCAGCACCTTGTGCAGCAATTAATTTCAGAGAGCGAGCAAGCTCTAGCTGCTTTAAGCGTTCACCTGGTTGATACGCGCTGCCATCAGGTTTAAAAAACACCTTTTTGGTACTCGGCCATTTTTGCAGGCGATCGGTTAATGCGGTGAGTGATTCTGACAAGCCCGCCGTGACTTCAATACCATTTTCAGCTAAAGCAATCGCTGGAGCCATCACTTGCTCGCGGCTCATGGTGCCATGGTCATCGAGCGCTTTTAATAGTCCTGCTACGGTTCCCGGCACGCCAACAGCTAATCCATGAAAGCGCGACAAGTCACTGACCGCATTGCCATCACTGTCTAAGTACATATCACGTGAGGCACTGCTTGGTGCTTTTTCGCGATAATCGAGCGCGACCGTTTTGCCTTTCTTTGCATCATAAATCATCATAAAGCCGCCGCCGCCAATATTGCCTGCGCGCGGCAGGGTCACGGCCAAAGCAAAGCCAACCGCGACCCCAGCATCAACGGCATTGCCGCCGTCTTTTAGAATTTGTAAGCCAATATCAGAGGCGAGCGCTTCTTGGGTTGCGACCATGCCATTCTTTGCCCAGACGGGATGGTGAATGGCGTCAGCTGAATAGATGGCTTGGTCGGTTTTAGCTTTGTTAGTTGTGGATATCAGTGTATTGGTGGGCGCTCGGGTAATGCTCTTGGTCTCAAGTACGATCGTAGGATTGTCGGTCATGATAGTAAGATTGATAGCGCTGGTGTTAATCGATGAGTTATTAATAGTCTTGCTATCTATGGGTTCAAGCGCATGCGCCGATACAGACAGAAATAGTGAGCTACTTATCAGTAGCATGGCAGATTTTAAATTTACGCTACCTTTAGCATTTAAAGTATTACTTAAAACTTCGCTATGAGTTTGAGAAGATAGGTATGACATCGCAAATTCCTTTTATGCATTTAAGAAAGTTACTTTCATATTACTCATTTGTAATCTTTTATGCTATAAATAACCACAATACTATGTGACTAATTATTGTTGATTGATTTGATTAAAGGAATATACATGTCTACAGATCGCCCTAGTAAATCGAAGCAACATTCACAACCGCACTCTTATACTTTATATCAGCGTTCATGGTTTCAAACTATTGGCTACGCGGCATTATTAGGTAGTAGCGCTGCTGCTATTAGCGGTTGTCAATCTACGCCAAGCACTGCGCCGCAGACAACAGGCGCGTTAATAGATTATAGCGTGACAGACATGTCGATAAATCAGGCGCAGAGCCGCGCGTTTAATGAGCATTTGCAGGCAAATCAACAGCAGCACGAGCAATTATTTACGCTACCTAATAGCGAAGCACAGGCCAAAACCCGCCTGCTTACCGCGATACGCCAACATCTAGGAACAGAGCATGTGTCGGTGTCGCAAGCGCATTATCAAGCAGTACCTTTTATCGATGCCGATAGTATAGATGCGGGCGCGACGGGTCTGCTTAGAACCATCATTGAGACTTACGCTTATAGTGAAATGCAAGATGAGGACGATAGCAACTATAGTAATGATGACGACTATGACTACAATCTAAATGATGAGAAACTAAGCTCCGCTAGAGCTGAGATTGAGGCAGCGATGGATGCAACTGATGCTGCCAGAGCGCTAGAAGAATACGATGCCGATGCTGATGTCAACAAAGTAATCGTTGCTGAAGAGGCTTATGAGTCGATAGCTAGTGATTATGACACCGAAGGTTATGATGAATACGGCTATGATCAAGACGGCTACGATAGATATGGATTCGATCAATATGGTTATGACGAGTATGGCTACGATCAATATGGTAGCCAAGATCCATACTTAGAGGGTGACGATGATTATGACACAGGCGGCGCACTCTCAGGCTTATCAAAATTAAATCCAAGAGACTTGTTTCGTAAATACGAAGTCATGCAAGCGCAAAAACAAGCAAAAACTGCAGCACCGGCTGACGCACTACCACCTATGTCCACTGGCATGTTAGGCCTGCTACTCGATAGTATTCATCGTACTCCAGAACAAATAAAGGCCACCAATGCCTATCAATATCGATACCTAACTTTTAACAGTGTTAGTCAATTTAAACCTGAGCAAAAACGCATTCAAAGCGTCTATAGTTATGACTACGCCGCGCCTACGATGAGCTCATCGATACAGATTCCCTTAGCACTTGATTTTGCTAATAGTCGCTTGAGCCTTGATCCCTCCGCCATCATGCCAGTAGTGGCGCTTATCAATCCAGAACAGACGCCGACGCCTAACGAGATGACAGCGCACACGGTAGATTTTGGTTTGCCTGAGAGTATCACCTCGCAATTGCCCTCTGCTGTCATTTATGACGCTGTCATTACGGGAATACAAGGGAGCATGGCAGAGATATCCCCTGAATACTTTAGCGCTGTGGACATTCGTGATGACACCTTTGCCAAGCAAGTAGGGGCGAGTAGCGCGGTAAAAGTGTACTTCGGTAGTAAGCAAAGCGGCGAGATGATTGGGCGTATGCTCAAATATATCAGCCAGTCTTTGAGCGCATACGTTGACGCCCATCCAGATAGATACCCTGATGGCGCGCTACTCAAAACCGCGATTGACAAGATTGAAGTTTATAACAAAGGCTATCAAAGTGCGGACGTCGGTGCTCTATTGCAACTGGTAGAAGCTATTGCGCCCATATCCTTTAATCATACCAACTACTATTATCTAAACCATTCAGATCGCTTAATTGCCAAGCAGCAGCGTACCAATATCGGTAGCGACCTATTTGGTGCCAAACTGACAGTGCTTAACCAGACGCGCTATGATGCGCAAAGCTACAATAACCATGCGCTCACGCCACTACTTACGCAGTCGTTTGGTCCTAACGCTGCGTCTGCTATTGATGGTAATGCTTGGCTCAAACAATCTAAGCTCAATAAAGAGCGGCTAGAGCAAGCCAGGTATGCTCGATATGACTATAACGATGCTTATGACGCGATGGAAAATCCTTATGAGTATGAAAATGATGAATACGAGGTTGACGACAATAATTAATTTTAAGCATGACAAACTCGTGTTTTAAAACGTATTCAAGATAAAAAATATTAAGGATAAAGCCATGAACCGCAATATTAATACTGACATCAACACCGAACTAGCACGCTCGTCTGATCATCCAAAACGCAGCACAAAAGTACTTATGCTTAGCGCTGCATTATCTACGGCGATTATAGCGACTGGCTGTCAATCTACTAGCGGGGGTCAAGGTACAGTAGCCATTAATCAAACACCAGCAGCTGCCAAAACAGCACTCGCGGCTGCCCTGCAAAAACAGCGCCGTCAGTCCTTTGCTTATCATAGTAACCTTGAGATTAGTAATGAGCAGAAGTTCTTAAATATAGATGAATCTCAACTCGTCGCCTCAGAATATGTAGATGCGCACTGCGAAGAAACCCACGACAAGGCTTATGCCGCCCTTATAGAGCAGGCCCAGACCGCAGGAAAAATGATTGAATCGGCGGATTATGCGCCGCAGCGCAGCGCTATTAAGCAGTCCTATTTGGCTTGTGATGAGGCTTATCGGGCATGGGATGAGAGTCAATATAATAGCGCCGCTTTTGAGGACAGCGATGTCTATGAAGAATACGATGATGCCGAGTATAGTTCTGCATATAAGGCGCTGGACGATACAACATATGTAGAGGATGTAGGCGCCACCGTTACAGAGAGTAGGGTGATTAAGGGAGGCGCTATAGCCAGTGATAGCAATGATAAAGTCTCACCTTATTATCAAGAGCTGTTTGACAATTATGATAATAAAACCACGAAGCAAAATGTGAGAAATGCTCAGTTGCTTGACGCCTATTTGTTAAAGCCTCTATCCATCAATGCGCAAGGCGTCTATCAGCCGGTCGCAGGCAAGATCACTATGCTTAGTAGCATGCAGTACAAAGGACGCAATCATCACAGCAGCATCAACCAGCCCATTTATTTCGATGCAAAAGAAGGCGCTATCTACTTTTGGGCGGACAATATCGCGATGCTCAACTCTGAGCTATTTGATAACAAGCTCGGTACGCAGTGGCAAAATAAGTGGCTTAAGCTCACGCTTAATGATGGGACTTTGCCTAAAGACTTTGGTCGAACAGTGATTAAAAGTCATTTTGACGCATTAGATCGCACTTTTGAGACAGCGCCTTTGAGCCAGTTTGATTATGTCACTCCGCAATCTCTGAGCGCAGTGTCTCCTAAGTACCCAGCGGCGCAACTTGCTCCGATGCTAAAAACGCCGCAGATTATTCGCCGCGCTCAAAGCACAGCAAGCTATGAGCAGTTTTATCAGGACTACATGAGTATAGTGTACGAGACGATAACCACACAGTACCCAGATTTAGTGACTGATAGCGAATTGGGTAGTGATGTCTTTGACCCAAGCGGCAAGTCATTAACCAGTAAGGCAATCGTGCAGCAAATACTATCTATTATAAAAAGCGAGATAACAGGCGATGAAAGCGCAATAGCATCACAAAACAGTAATACAGCAATTCTAGAGCTATACGGTTTAGATAATCGCGGCCGTATTAAGTGGCAGCATATGCGTAACCAAGATATGGGCTTGCAAGACTCAACTAGAGGTATCACCATTGATGTCTTGCAGCAGTATGCACCGATAACCTCGCAAACGATTGCCTATCCCAGCTTGCCTGCCGATGTCCAAGAGCCTAACGCTAGTAACAGTGTCGATATTAGAGACTATAGTCGTGAGCTTATAGAGTCCTACCGTGAAGGTAATGGTACGGCACTGGGCAAAATGCTATTTAGAATGCTGCCTATGAGTCAAGAGCGTTTAGAGAGTATTGACTAGGGTATAACACCTAATAAATTAACCATTTATAACAAAAGCGCATCGTTTAAACGATGCGCTTTTTGGTGACTGATTTAAAGTTAGAATTAAGTTCAACTTAGCGTTTAGTTCTGCATGTTACCACTGTGACCGCCTTTTGCCATTCTATCAGCCTTTATTGTCTCTAGCTGCTGACGCTGCTGGGCGGTAAGCACTTGCATGATCGCATTATGCTTTTGCATACGACTACCTGTGTTGGTCTGTCTGATGGCTTTGATTTGCGCTTGTTGCGCCGTCGTCAAATTCAGCTGTGCAAAAGGACTGTTTTTACCGTCCATTTGGTGCCCGCGGCGATGACCTTTACCTTGCTTTTCTGATGTCATCGTTACCAGTTGTGCGCGCTGCTCGGGAGTCAATATATTGAGCATCGCCTCGCGATTTTGCATACGATTGTCTTTATTGTTTTGTTTAAGGGCTTGCAGTTGTGCTTGCTGCGCTGCGCTCAAATTAAGCTGTGACATAAATCCTCTACTGCCGTCTTTCATGCCGCCTTTATGCTGCTTTTGCATCTGAGTGGTCGCTGGCGTGTCGGTATTAGCACCTACGCTAGTACAAGCTGTTAAGGCAAAGACGCTAGAGGTAGCAAGTGCGGCGCCTAATAGTAATTTTTTCATTGTGATTCCTTAATAATTAAATAAATACAGGACTAAATAGTATAGCCAACGGACATAAAATTTCGTCTTATAGGACAATAAGACTGAAACTATAATACGACAGGCGAAAGTTGCGATACTTTATAAAGTATTAAGAAAGGTAACGTTTGTCACTCAGGCGGCGCATAACAGATGATAATATAGAGGGTATAGCGATGAGGAGATAAATATGACAAAAATACTATTAGGCGATGATGATGAAGAATTGACGCAGTTGTTGCAAGAGTATTTGCAAAATCATGGTATCGACTGCGACTGCGTTCATGATGGCGAAGCGGTCATACATAAACTTAGATCGACAAACCATAGCGCTTTGAACTACGATCTACTGGTACTAGATATCATGATGCCAAAGCTAGATGGGCTCTCAGTGCTACGTCAATTGCCCGCCATCAGTGATATCCCTGTCATTATGCTAACTGCAAAAGGCGAGGAGATTGACCGTATTATTGGTCTTGAGCTGGGCGCTGATGACTATATTACCAAGCCTTGCAATCCTCGTGAGCTTTTGGCACGGATTAATGCAGTCATCAAACGTACGAATACGCCTGTCCTAGATCACACGCCGCTACCTGAGAGCCGTCTGTACTTAGATCAAAGTCAGCGATTGTGCCAGATAGATGGCGTGGAGCTACAAGTAACCGGAACAGAGTTTGATTTGTTACTCGCGCTACTTAAGCGAAAGGGCGAAGTAGTCAGTAAATCTTGGTTGTCCGAGCACGTCTTGCAGCGCGTACTACAACCCTTTGATCGCAGTCTGGATGTGCATGTCTCACGCCTGCGCAAAAAACTTCAACCCTTCCATGATGAGCCGATTAAAGCGATTCGGGGTAAAGGGTATCAGCTGGTCTTATAATGACAACATCTACTCGATTTAAACCAAGAATAACGCTGTTCTGGCGTCTGTTTTTGAGTTTGCTACTGACCATTTTGCTAACCTCTGTGCTATCCATTGTGCTCGAGCGCGCGCTTAACGAAAAAGCGCTCAATGCCCGTATGGATAGCCAAATTGAGCGCTTGCTTGTTAAGCGTGAAGTGGTAGCTCAGGTACTCAAGACAGGCGATCTTGCGAGCGTGCGACAAATGTACCGACAAGATCGACCCCTTATGTCACAGATACGAATCTATGACGAACAAGGAGCGACATTGTTCCCGCGCTATAGAGATCGCAGCGAGCAAATGCAAAGACGTGAGCGAGGGCATCAGCAGTCTATGAGTCCCTTGTCACCATCTAACAGATCTGATGATGACTTAGGCCACGATAATAGCCGTCACAATCAAGCTGACGTTACCAATAGACCTTCCATATTACCTAGTATCTTACAGCCAGTAATGCCTAGTGATATGGCAATAACCAACAGTAGCGAGCGTCCAGAACTGGCTGATAAAGAGGTGATCTTACCAGACGGTCAGGCGGTCATTATACAATTGCGCCCGCAGCTGCGTTTTGCTGATGTTATCGCCTTGCAGCGAGGTCATTTTCCCATACGTTTATTACTGATATTAGTGTTTGGTGTCTTGGTCTGTATTTGGCTTAGTCGTACCCTCACAAAACGTATTCGCCGCGTGCAGCTAAGCGTACACCGTATGACAAATGGTGATTATCAAGCATCCCCTAACTTATCAAAGATGGGCGATGATGAGATAGGATTACTGGCAAAAGATGTCGCCACATTATCTACTCGTCTTGCAGAGAGTGAGCTTGCGCGCAAGCAAATGCTCAGTGATATATCGCACGAGCTACGCTCGCCGCTCGCACGCCTTGAGGTTGCTACCGAGCTGACTCGCGACTTTGCACCAACGGCTCATCGCTATCTTGATCGTATCGATAAGGAGTCTGCAAGAATGAACGAGCTGATTGAGCAAATCATTCATATCCAGTCGCTACAGATGCAGCAGTACACTAGCAATAGTGTAGAGGAGGAGGTCGATATCGCTGAGATTATTAGTAAGATTGGGCAGGATGTGTGTTTTGAATTTCAGCAAAAAAACATCAACTGGCAATGGCAACCACCGACATTTGCCTCGATCGTCAGGGGCAACCAAGAGCAATTGCATAGCGCGCTTGAAAATATTATTCGTAATGCATTTATGCATACATCGTCAAAATCAGCGGTAAGCGTTCAAATAATACAGGCGCTATTAGACAATCGCATACCTGCGATAAAAATCATCGTAATGGACGAGGGCGGAGGCATTGCCGATGCGGATCTGAAGCGTATTTTTCAGCCCTTTGTGCGCCTAGATGCTGCTCGACACCGCAAAACGGGTGGCTATGGTCTTGGTCTTGCTATCGTACAGGCGGTGGTCACGGCTCACAAAGGTAAGGTGAGTGTGAGCAATCGACAAGATGGTAGAGATGGACTCGTAGTGGAGGTGGTGCTACCGCTTGAGAGTCATAAATAAACAAGGCATATTATATATTGTACTCAAGTATATTTCCGTTTTTACTTCCAGTAGCCCTAAAATCTCCATGAAAAGTCAAGTCTAAACAAGAGCCTACATATATATTCAATATATTGCATATTTTCCGACGAACGGTAGTTAAATGCAAATTTATTAATTGATTACTTCTTTATATTCATTTATTGTTATATAAAGAGAGTAATAATTGTGATGCAACTTAAACATCTAGCTTTGTGACTTCGATGTTTGAATAAGTTTGTATCTATCCGCGTTTTTACTCTCTACAACATGAGTTTGAGTTTATACCTATTCATTATGTAAGGGAGTACATATCATGAACCGCAATTTTAAAGTTATCTGGAATGAAGCATTGGGCTGCTTTACGGCTGTTGCTGAGTATGCCAAAGCACGCGGCAAATCATCAAAATCTAGCGTGAGTGCCAATGCAAGTATTAACACTAGTGCTAGCTTGTCTTCTGTTAATACTCTACGCCTGAGTGCTATAGGACTTGGATTATTGGCAGCTGGGTTAACTATTCCTGCCGCTGCTAATGGTTATTACTATTACTACCCTAGTGGAATGAACTTCGCTGGAGATGATGCAACACCAAAAGTATATATAAGCACTACTTATAGAAACCAGACACTAAAAGTTCAGGGTGGCGAAACCGTAGCTGGCGATTCAAATACTAAGAATATTAGCGTTGCTGCTAACAGTAGCGATAAATCCTTGACTGTAAAGCTTGATGAAGACGTCAACTTAGGTACGGATGGTAGCCTCAAAATAGGGGATACTCTGGTTGATAGCTCCGGTATTATGGTGAAAGCCATTGATCCTAACAACAATGTCGTACTCAGCAATAGTGGTTTAAACAACGGCAATAACAGAATCATTAATGTAGAAGACGGGATTGGTCCAAAAGATGCGGTGAATGTAAGTCAGCTTGATAGTAGTATCGCTGAGAATAAGGTGAAGTACTATAGTGTCAATTCAGACGGCGGCACTAATGACTTGAATGAAGGTGCAACGGGTCAAAATGCGATGGCTATGGGGAGAAACGCCCGTGCTATAGGTAGTCAAACCATTGCTATTGGTAGCGCCTCTAGTGGTCAAGATACAATAGCTAAAGGTGCACAATCTATTGCGATTGGTGCAAACGTTGTGTCTATAGGGGCATCCTCTATCGCTATTGGTGGCGATGATCTAGATTTGGCTTCAAAATATAATATAGATGGTAGTGATATTGATGATGCTCTAAATAGTGGCACAGTCAATACTGTCTTTAATGAGTATGCTGGTCGCGATTTATTAGATCCTAATAATCGTTTTGCAGGACATACTCAAACACTTGGCGCAGCCTCTATAGCAATCGGTGCTAAATCACGCTCAAATGGTCATCTAGCAACTGCTGTAGGAATACACTCAGATGCATCTGGTACCGCATCTTCAGCATTTGGTATCGCTGCAACAGCCAGTGAAAAGGGCGCATCAGCGTTAGGTTCGGGTGCAAATGCCTCTGCTGTAAACGGTGTTGCCCTAGGTTCAAAATCAGTAGCTAATATCGCAGGAGGCGCAGGTACTGAAGGCTTTGTTCCGGCAGGCGCAACGCTCGCTGATCAAAATATTATTACTTCAACTAGAAGTGAATCCCTTGGTGCAGTGTCTGTCGGTAATGATACCGATGGTAATCGTCAGATCGTCAAAGTTGCCGCAGGTAAAAATAATAGTGATGCGGTCAACGTCGCTCAGTTAAAAGGTCTCTCAAACGTCGTAGACCTCGGTCTAAACTTCGGCGCTGACAGTGGCAATACCGTCAAGCGAGAATTGGGTCAAACCTTCAACATCAAT